>CAZDRW010000175.1:0-7050 GCA_964507555.1 uncultured Desulfarculaceae bacterium | reverse complement strand
ACCCGGTGGCCATGGCCCGCCTTTGGCAGTCCATGGGAGCGGGCCGTTTGCATGTGGTGGATTTGGACGGCGCGGTGGGGGGTAAGCCGGCCAACGCCGAGGTGATCAAGGCCATCTGCGCCGTGCTCAGCATCCCGGTGCAGCTGGGCGGCGGGGTGCGCGACCTGGCGGGCCTGGAGCGCGCCTACGCTCTGGGGGTGGACCGGGTGATCCTGGGCACCCTGGCGGCCAAGGACCCGGAGGCCGCCTTGGACGCGGCCCGCAAGCACCCCGGCCGGGTGGTGATCGGCATCGATGCCCGCGACGGCATGGTGGCGGTGGCGGGCTGGACCGAGACCGTCAAGCTTCATTTTCTGGAACTGGCCGCGCGCTTTAATGACAGCGCGGTGGCGGCCATCGTCTTCACCGACATCGCCCGCGACGGCATGCACACCGGGCCCAACCTGGAATCCACTAAAAAGCTTTGCCAGGCGGTGGCGGTGCCCGTCATCGCGGCGGGCGGCGTGCACGACCTGAACGACCTGCGCCGCCTCAAGGAGATGGAGCCCTTGGGGCTCAGCGGGGCCATCACCGGCCGCGCCATCTACGAAGGCACCCTGGACCTGGCCCAAGCCTTGGAAATAGCGGCGGCTTAAACCCCAAATAGGTGGTGACGCCTTCATCTTCATCGGCGGCATACAGCCCAAAAAAAGAGAGTTGGAAGGCGCAGCCCGTTTGTGCCCCGTCTGCGGTTTGGCCACCTGCCGGCGCATGCGGCAGGATCAATACCTGAGCCTGTTTTTCATCCCCCTGTTCCCTGTAAAGCGCGGCCAGGAGTTCTGGGCCTGCAGCCGTTGCGGGAGCCTCTGCAGCGGGCCGCAAGCCGCCCGCGCCCACGACGGCTCCCAGCGCTCCGGCGCGCCAGGGACCTGCGCCAATTGCGGCCATGCGGTCCAGCCCGGTTTCGTATTCTGCCCCCAATGCGGTCGCCGCTTGTAGGCCCTTGCGCTATTAGCCGATTCGGTAAGGGGGCCTTGCTGTGTGATAGTCTGAAATAAGCGGGAAAGCTCCGTTTGGTATGCTCCATGAAAGCTCCGGCCAGGAAGGAAGCGGACAGGTGTCGCGGAACAAGATAATGGTAGTGGAGGATGAGTTCATCGTGGCCCGCGACCTGCAGTCGCTGCTGGAGGGGCTGAACTATGAGGTCACCTCGCTGAACAGCACCGGCGAGGAAGCGGTGCGGGCCGCCCTGGCGGAGCGCCCCGATTTGGTCCTCATGGACATAGTGCTGGCCGGGAAGATGGACGGGGTGCAGGCCGCCGAGGCCATCAGGGCCCAGACGGGCATCCCGGTTGTGTTCATAACCGCTTTTGCGGACAAGGAGACCACCGGGCGGGCCAAGATCACCGAGCCCCTGGCCTATATCCTAAAGCCTTTCGAGCGGCGCGAGCTGGAGGTGACCATAGAGTTGGCCCTCTACAAGGCCCGCATGGATGCCAAGCTTAGGGAAAGCCAGGAGCGCTACCGCACGCTGGTGGAGAACACCCACGAAGGCATCCTGGTGATCCAGGACGGGGCCAACCGTTATTGCAACGAACCGATGCTTGCCATCAGCGGGCGCACAGAGGATGAGCTAGCCCGGGTGGCGCTATTGGACCTGGTGCACCCGGACGACTGCGATGCGGTGGAAAAGCGCCTGAGCCCCTGGCTGCAGGGCGGTTCCGCGGAGCGCCCGGATGACTTCCGCTTGCTCACCCCCGAGGGACTGGTGCGCTGGGTCGAGGTTAACCTGGGGCATATCAACTGGCAGGGACGCCCCGCCGTGCTGGTTTTTGTTTCCGACATAACCGAACGCAAGCGGCTGGAAGCCCAGATGCTGCTTAGCCAGAAGCTGCAAAGCCTGGGCATCGTGGCCGGCGGGGTGGCCCATGACTACAACAACATAATGATGAGCATCATGGGCAGCTGCGAGATGGCCATGGAGGATGCTGACAAGAACTCGGCGGTATATGTCGAGTTGGAGCAGATACGGGAGTTGGCAGAGCGCGCGGTGGAGCTGACCAGGAAAATGCTGGAATTCACCGGCAAGACCTGGCTCCCCGCCAAGGATGTGGATCTGAACCTGATAATCCGCGAAATAGAAACCATCGCCCAGGCCCCCTTGCCACCCAAGTCCAGATTGGTCCTGGAACTAGCGCCGGCCTTGCCCTTTGTCCTGGGCGATTCCCTGCAATTGCAGCAAGTCGTCTTGAGCCTAGTGGGCAACGCGGCCGAGGCCCTGAATGCCGAGGCCACGGGCCGGGTAACGGTGCGCACCAAGGCGGCCCATTGCGACCGCGAGTTTCTGCAAGCCAGCTATGTTTACGAAAGCCAAGAGCCGGGCGACTATGTGATGCTGGAGGTGAGCGACAACGGCGCGGGCATCTCCCCCGGGGACCGCGACCGTCTCTTCGACCCCTTTTTCACCACCAAGTTCCCGGGGCGCGGCCTGGGCCTGGCCGCGGTATTGGGCATCGTGCGGTCCATGAAAGGCGCGATCCAGTTGGAGAGCGAGCCTGGAAAAGGATCCAGCTTCCGTTTGTATTTGCCGGCCGCGCCCGGCCGGCGCGTTTAAAAAGCCGCCTAACCAACTAAGCCCAGGGGAACGCATACCATCACCATAGGGAATACTGTTGCTATTTAGGCGAACTTACCGCTATCCTATTAAATGAAATAGCTAATGAAAGGAGGCTTGCCGCCGATATCCGCTGCCTGCCCCTTGCGGACAAGCTGATCCAATATTAATTGTTTCCGATGCATTTTTCGGGGGGAACTTGCCGGTCCGCCATACCCATTTCATTCTGCCAACATGACTTCACCTGGTTTTCTTTACGGCAAGGACTCAGAAAACCGGGAGATCCATAGTGTTGCACGCATTGGCCCAGCAGGGTTCTCCCTGTAAGGGGATTTGAAATGCCAGAGCAGCTAAAGGTGCTTTTTGTGGAGGAGTCCGAATCGGCTGCCTCCAGCCTGGCTGCCGCCCTTAAGGGCGCGGGTTATGAGTTCATAAACAGCATGGTGCGCGACAACGCCGGTCTCAACGAGGCGCTGGACAGGTCCTCCTGGGACCTGGTGATTTATAAATGGGGGCATAAGGACCTGGAGGCGGCGCAGGTGACGCGCACGATCTCCGAGCGGGGTCTGGATCTGACGGTCATCGCGGTCGCCGATGCCGTAAGCCAGGAAACGGCGTCCAAGGCCAGGCAAGCCGGGATCCGCGCTTGCGTGTCCAAGAGCGATCTGGGCCGCCCGGCGCCGGTGCTCGTCAGTGTACTGAACGAGGCGCAGGAGCGCAGGAAGCGCCTGCAGGCCGAGGCGGCACTCAGGGAGATGGAGGAGCGTCACCGGAGCATGCTGGAGGCCTCGCCTGATTCCATCATCGTTTATGATATGGCAGGCCGCGCCAAGTACTTGAACCGTTCGTTCTGCGATACCTTCGGCTGGAGCGCTGAAGAGCTTTTGGGAAAGCGGATTCCCTTTGTACCGGAGCATACGGAAGCCGCCACCAGGCGGGCGGTGGAGCGCATGCGAAGCGGCGAGCCGGTGAGCCATTTCGAAACCCAGCGCCTGACCAAAGACGGACGGCTTCTGGATGTGCAGCTCAGCTCGGCCATGTTCCGCGACCGCGAGGGCCGGGCCGCGGGCAACCTGGTTATCATCCGGGACATAAGCCGGCGCAAGGCCCGGGAAATGGAGAAGGCCGCCCTGGAGGCCCAGCTGCGTCAGTCCCAAAAGATGGAGGCCATCGGCGTCTTGGCCGGCGGCATCGCCCATGACTTCAACAACATCCTGGGGGTGATCACCGGCTACAGCGAGCTGGCCCTGGCCAAGCTGCAAAGCGGCGACTCGGCGGGTGAAGAGGTTTCCGAGGTGCTGGTGGCTTGCCAGCGGGCCAAGGAACTGGTCAGGCAGATCCTCACCTTCAGCCGCAGCACCCAAGAGGAGCGCCGTCCCCTTAAGGTCGGCGTCATAGTCAAGGAGGTGGTGAAGTTATTGCGTGCCTCGCTGCCCACGTTGATCGAAATACGCGAGGACATCGCCAGCGACGGCGTGATCATGGGGGACCCCACCGGAATCCACCAGCTGATCATGAACCTGGCCGCCAACGCGGGCCAAGCCATGCGGGGCCAGGGCGGGGTGCTCAAGATAAGCCTGCATGACGCTCCAGCTCAAGCCTTGGATCATCCGGCCTTCAGCGCACTGGAGCCGGGGGATTATCTGGAGCTTACGGTAAGCGACACCGGCCCCGGCGTCGCCCCGGCCATCCTGGAACGCATCTTCGAGCCGTTTTTTACCACCAAGGACGTGGGCGAAGGCACCGGCATGGGTCTGGCCGTGGTGCACGGTATCGTGTTGAGCCACCGGGGCGGGATCAAGCTGGAGAGCCAGCCCGGACAGGGCGCCAGCTTCACGGTGCTTTTGCCCAGGGTGGAGGCTGACGAACAGTCTGCTGCCGGAGAGAAGTCCCCGGTTCCCGGCGGCTGTGAAAGTATTCTTTTGGTGGACGATGAGGAGGACCTGGCCATAATCGGCAAAAGGCTTTTAGAGAGTCTGGGCTACCGGGTGACGGCCTTGTCTTCGCCCGGCCGCGCCTTGGCGCTGTACGAGCAAAAGCCCGATTCCTTCGACTGCCTGGTCACCGATCAGACCATGCCCGGTCTGACCGGCGCGCAATTGGCCGCTCAGGTCATGGCCCGGCGTCCCGGCATGCCGGTGGTGCTCTGCACCGGCTATAGCGAGCTGATATCGTCGGAGCAGGCCAAGGCCATCGGCATCAGCCAGTTTGTGATGAAGCCGTTTGCCAGGTCCGAGTTGGCCAGGGCGGTGCGTAGCGCCCTGGACGGCGGCGGGAGCGCCAAAGCGCCGGAACCCTAAAATCCAGAAAAGATGATTGAGTGATAATGTGGCTTCCTAGCCATCGGCCCTGGCCCAGTCTAAAGCGGCTTCCAGGTCGTTTTCGAACACCTTGACTTCGTAGTCCAGATTGTCTTCCGCCAAAGTGACGAACATGCGGCTTAGGCCAAAAGCCGCTTTGCTGGCTACCACCAGCGCGGTTTTTTCAATCTTCCATTGGCTGTCCCACCTGGACTTAAGGTGCTGCACCAGGCGGATCATATCCTCGAAGCCCATCTTGAGGCTGGGCGTGATATAGCGCAAATCCCAGACATGATTGACATGGTGGTATTTTTCCGCATCGGCGCTGAACTCGCTGAAAATGTCTTTGAACAATTCGGAGGAGACCACGGTGCCGGGAGTGAACTGAATGAGGATCACCCCCTCAAGGGGGGTAATTTGCCGCTCATTGCTCACGACGACCCTGCTTAGCGGTTGTTGTTTCATGGCTCCCGCTGTTTCCGCCGCCCCGCAAGCGGCGGACCCTTACATGCATGCGGATTACGTTTAACGCCGCCAGCATCGTATAAGGGCGGATCTAGGCGTCCGACTGGGCCTAAAGGATGGCGGCGTCGAGCTCCTTTTCAAAAAGCTCCACCTTGTAGTTCAGGTTGCTTTCCACCAGGGTGGCATAGATGCGACCCAGACCGAAAGCCGCTTTGCTGCTCCCAGGTTGACTGGATATGGTGCACAATCCGCATCACTTCCTCGAACCCGATGCTGGGGGCGAACACAATGTTCCTCAAATCCCAGACCATGTTGGTAGTGCGGTACTTGTCGGGTTGGTCATTGAGCCCGTGGTAGACGTCCTTGAGCATTTGGGGAGTGACCAGGGTGCCGGAAACGAACTGGATGAGGGCCACGCCCTGGTGGAGCGAAAGCTTCCACGGTTTGGTTTCGGCGGTTTTGCTTGCAGGCTCTTGGTACATGCTCTCCGCCGTTTCCTGCCCCGCGTTAGGCGGCCCCTTTTGCATTGATAAAGTATTCACTATAACTTACGAACAACATAAATGATTTCGCAAGCAGCCGTCAAATCAATAATATAGGGTGGCCGCGGCTCCGGCGAAATTGGTGTATAGTACTGGGGCCCAACTGCCAGTGAGGACTATCGCATGAATCATTCCACCGCGCCCAGCCCGGCACCCGCATCCTTCGAGCCTCCGCCCCCGGCCCAGCGCTGGCTGGCCATGCTGGGTATCGGGGTGGGCATCCTCATGGTCACCATCGACTACAGCATAGTCAATATATCCCTGCCCACCCTGGTGCGGGAATTGAAAACCACCTTCGCCGCCGTGCAGTGGGTGGTGCTTTCCTACGTGCTCATCATCACCTCGCTTATGCTGGGCGTGGCCCGCCTGGGCGACATGTACGGCAAGAAACTTCTCTACGCCGGCGGGGTGGCCGTGTTCACCACGGGTTCCTTGCTCTGCGGCCTGTCCGATAGCATCGGCTGGCTCATCGGAGCCCGCGCCTTCCAGGGTCTTGGCGGGGTCTTGATGCAATCCCTGGGCATGGCCATCATCACCCAGCTTTTCCCCGCGGAGGAGCGGGGCCGCGCCCTGGGCGTGGTGGGCGGCATCGTCTCGGTGGGCCTGGCCTTGGGGCCGGCCCTGGGCGGGATGATAATCGGCGCCTGGGGCTGGCGCTGGATTTTTTGGGTCAACGTGCCCCTGGGCGCGCTGGCCTGGGTGCTGGTGGCCCGTTTCGTGCCCTCGGCCGAGCCCAGCGATAGGGGCGCGCGCTTTGATTGGGCCGGGGCGCTGCTCTTGTGCGCCGCGCTTACTTCTTACGCCTTGGGCATGACCCTGGGCCAACGTCTGGGATTCAGCCGACCCTTGGTGCTGTGGCTTTTGGCCGCGGCCGCGGCGGGAGTGGCGGCGTTTATAATCGTGCAAGGACGGGTGGCCGCTCCCACTATGAATCTGAGCCTGTTCCGCGACCGCCTTTTCGGCATGAATCTTAGCATGGGGTTTTTGGTCTTCATCACCTTGGGCACCACCGTGGTGCTGCCCTTTTTCATGGACCTGGTCATGGGGCTTTCCACGGTGGAAATGGGGTTCTTGATGATGGTGTTGCCCATTGCCATGGGCGTGGTCTCGATCTGGGCGGGCTGGCTCACCGACCGCCACGGACCCCGGG
>CAZDRW010000174.1:0-7129 GCA_964507555.1 uncultured Desulfarculaceae bacterium | reverse complement strand
GTGCTTGAAGAAGTAGGCCGAGTCCAAGTAGCGCTTGCTGGCCAAGGCGCTGGAAGCGCTGAAAACCATGACCAGGCCGATACCGGTGAGCGCCAAGGCGCACAACAGGATCCAAGGGTCGCTGACCCTGATCCCGCCTTGATTATCGGCGGCCTGGATTGTGCTGGCTTGCATTACGCTCATGTCAGTTCTTCCAGGGTTCACCTTTCACCAACGCCTTGAAGTGATCGCCCCGCTGGGCGTAGCCCGTGTAGGCGTCGAAGCTGGCGCAACCGGGCGAGAGCAAAACCGCCTGGCCTGATTCGGCCAGCTTTCTCGCCTCGGCCACCGCCTCCGCCAAGCCCGCCACCACCCGACTTTCAGTCAGCGCCGAGATTTGCTCGTGTATGGCAGGCCCCGCCTCCCCGAAGCAGATGACCTTGCGCACATAATTTTTCAGCTGAGGCTCCAAGACAGCGAAGGTCCCTTCCTTGTCACGCCCCCCCAACAGCAGCACCGTGGGCAGGGCCAAGGCCTCCAGAGCCGCCGCCACCGCGCCTACGTTGGTGCCCTTGGAGTCGTCAAACCAGAAGACGCCATCTTGTCTTTCCACCAGCTCCAGGCGGTGCGGCAGCCCCTGAAAGGCGTCTATGGCCGCCTGGACGGCGAAGGGATCGGCTCCGGCCGCCAGTGCCGCTAAAGAGGACGCCAGCAGGTTCAGCCGGTTGAATTGACCATGCAGCCGGCTGGCCTTGGCCGAAAGACTCAATCCCGTGCCGGGTTGCGCGGCGATGATCAGGTTGTCGTCCATCAGCCAGCCGCCGGGCTCCACCGGACCTTCAGCCGCATAGCCCCAAACCTGGGCCGGGCAATAGTCCTTGCGGGCCGCCACCATGAGATCGTCCTGGCAGAGCACCGCCACATCGCCCGCGCCCTGGTTGCTAAACAAACTGAACTTGCTGGCCGCGTACTCCTCCGCATCCTGGTAGCGATCCAGATGGTCCGGGCTGACATTCAGCAGCACCCCCACCTTGGGACGCAGGGTGCTGGCCGTGTCCAGCTGGAAGGAACTAACCTCCAGAACCACCCAGTCCACATGCTCCTTACGATTGATGAACTCGCACAGTGGCGTGCCCAAGTTGCCCCCCACGAAAACCCTTTTTCCCGCCGCCGCCAGCATTCGGCCCACCAAGGTGGTCACCGTGCTCTTGCCGTTGGTGCCGGTGATCATCACCGCAGGCGCCTGTAAAAAGCGCCAGCCCAGCTCCAATTCGCCCAACACCTCGGCTCCATGACTTATTGCAGCCATCACTTCCGGCAAGCGCTGGTCAACGCCCGGCGAAAGCACCACCACCTCCGCCCAGGTGAAATCATCGAGCCGGTGGCCGCCCATATGCAGCTCCGCTCCGGCCGCCGCGATTTGGGCTGCGCTGGCGGTCTCGGCGGCTTGATCGGTGGCGATCACCCGGGCCCCACGGTCCAGGCACAGTTGGGCCGCGGCCGCGCCGCTCTTGCCCAGGCCCACCACCAATACCTTTTTGCCCTTCAGATCCAAGGTCTCACCTAAGCTTCAGGGTTGAGATCGCAATTAAGGCCAGAACCACCGCGATGATCCAAAAACGCACGATGACCTTGGGCTCGGCCCAGCCCAACAACTCAAAATGATGATGCAGCGGCGCCATGCGAAAGATGCGCTTGCCGTGGGTGGCCTTGAAGAAACCCACCTGCAGGATCACGCTCACCGCCTCCACCACAAAGATGCCACCCACCAGGGCCAGCAGGATTTCGTGCTTGGTGCATAGCGCCACCGCGCCCAGGGCCCCGCCCAGGGCCAGGCTCCCGGTGTCGCCCATGAAGACTTGGGCCGGATAGGCGTTGTACCAAAGGAAGCCCATGACCGCGCCCACCACCGCGCCCAGAAACACGCTTATCTCGCCCACGCCGGGCACGTACTGTATCTGGAGATAGGTGGCGGCCTTGATGTTGCCGCTTACATAGCTGAGCGCCAGGAAGGTGGCGGCGGCGATCAGCACGGGCCCGGCGGCCAGGCCGTCCAGGCCGTCGGTGAGGTTAACCGCATTGGCCGTGCCCACCAGGATGAATACCGCCAGCACCACATAGCCCCAACCCAGATCAGGCACTACATACTTGATAAAGGGCAGGGAGAGCTGGGTGCTATAGCCCGGGTGCAGGTAGAGAGCCACCGCCGCAGCCAAACTGAGCAAGCCCAGGAGGACCAGCTTGACTTTCCCCGGCAGCCCACCTTCGTTGCGCTTCTGCACGGCCTTGCGGTAGTCGTCCACAAATCCTATGGCGCCGCAGCCCAGAGTCACCAGCAGGCACAACCACAAATAAAAATTGTCCAGGCGGCCCCACAAGAGAGTGGAAACCGTCACCGCCAAGAGAATCAGCACGCCGCCCATGGTGGGGGTGCCGGCCTTGGCCTTGTGGCTTTCCGGCCCCAGTTCGCGGATGTACTGGCCCATCTGCAGCTCGCGCATTTTGCGTATGAACCAAGGGCCCAGGAGCCAGGTTATGATGAGAGCGAAAAGCGCCGCCCAAATCGTGCGGAAGGTGATATAGCGCACCACGTTGAAGCCGCCGAAGACGTCACGGAAGGGATAGAGCAGATGAAACAACATTAGTTCATCTCCCCCGTGGTGAGCGCCGCCACCACCCGTTCCATGCGCGCGCTGCGCGATCCCTTGATAAGCACCACATCATCTTCCTGCAATATTTCGCGTGCGGCCCAAACCAACGAATCCAAGTCGCCGAACGCCTGGGCCTCTGCTCCGGCCAGGCCCGCCGCGCGGGCGCCGGCCGCCACATGCTCGGCGCGCTCACCCAAGGCCAGGACTATCTGACAGTCCATCTCCACTGCCTTAAAGCCGGCCTCATGGTGCAGCTGCGGCGCGCTGGCGCCGAGCTCGCGCATGTCGCCCAAGATGAGAGCCTTGCGCCTGGCGCCGGCCAGGTCCTTAAGCGTCTGCAGACCGGCGGCCAAGGATGCGGGGTTGGCGTTATAGGTGTCGTCCAAAACCGTGTAGCCCCAGAATGAGCGCGAAATCTGCAGACGTCCCTTGACCGGCAGGAAGGACTCCAGCCCGGCCTGAATCGCCTCGGCGCCTTGGCCCAGGGCCCAGGCTGTGGCTGCCGCGGCCAGGGCGTTCAGCACGTTGTGCCGTCCCGGAGTCGCCAGCCGCACCCTTAACGGCGGACCGGCGGGCAGTTCCAGATTAAATGCCACCTTGGATCCCAGGGCGCTTACATCGCTGCCGCGCACCTCGGCCGCGTTTTCCAGGCCGAAGCTCAGCACCCGGCAGGGCAAGCGCTCCGCATAAGGCGCCAGCCAGGGGTCGCTCAAGTTGATCACCGCGGTGGCCGCCGGCGAGAGCCCCTGGAACAGTTCGGCCTTGGCCGCGGCGATGGCCTCCATGGAACCCAGGCGGCCCAGGTGGGCCGGCCCCACATTGGTGACCACGCCGACCTCCGGCTCCGCTATTTCGGTGAGCCGGGCGATTTCGCCGGGCGCGTTCATGCCCATCTCCACTACGCAGGCGGTATGCTCCGCGGTGAGTTGCAAAAGAGTTAGAGGCAAACCGATGTGATTGTTGAAATTGCCCTTGTTCTTGAGAACCCGGTGGCGCTGGGTTAGGATCGCCGCCAGCATCTCCTTGGTGGTGGTCTTGCCGTTGGAGCCGGTGATGGCCGCCACCAGGGTGCTGTGCTCGCGCCGCCAGGCAGCGGCCAGGTCGCCCAAGCCGCGGGTGGTGTCTTCTATTTCTATAAGGCAGGCTTGGGTCTTTCCGGCCAGGCTGAAGCCGCGCCTGACCAGGGCCCCGGCCGCGCCGGCATCCAAAGCCGTGGCCACAAAGTCGTGCCCGTCAAAATTGGGTCCGCTCAAGGCCACGAAGAGTTGACCGGGCTCTATGCTGCGCGAATCCGTGCTCACCCCGCTGAAAGCCTCTTCGGGAGGATTGCCCGACATGGCCGCGGCCAGGGCTTGCACTACGAACTCAGCGTCGAGCCTAGGCATGCCGCACCCCCTCAGCCCGGGCCTTTAGGGCTGCCGCAGCCTCTTCGCGATCGTCAAAGTGGCGTTTCTCGCGGCCCACGATCTGATAATCCTCATGCCCCTTGCCCGCGATCAGCACCACGTCGTCGACGTCGGCCGCCAATATAGCCAGGGCGATGGCCCGGGCCCGATCCGCTTGGGCCAGGTACACGCCGCCGGCCTCAAGGCTTTGGGCGCGCCGCATGCCGGCTTGCTGCAGGCCGGGCTCGATCATGGCCATGATGGCGGCCGGCTCTTCAGTGCGCGGATTGTCCGAGGTGAGCACGGCCACGTCCGCACCCCGGCCCACGGCTAGGCCCATCAGAGGCCGCTTGCCATGGTCGCGGTCGCCGCCGGCGCCGAACACGCAGATCAAGCGGCCCTTGGTCAGGGGCTTCAGCGCAGCCAGCACCTGGCGGAGGGCGTCGTCGGTGTGGGCGTAGTCCACAAACACCGCGGGCCGGGTATCGGGTGAACCCACCCTCTGCAAGCGCCCGGGCACGCCCTTACAGGACGCCAAGCCATCCGCGATCGCCTCGGGCTCCATGCCCAACGACAACCCCACGGCAGTCGCGGCCAAGAGATTCTGTAGGTTATAAGCGCCCACCAAAGAGGTGCGGGCCCGGAAGGAGCCGCCCGGCCACTGCACCCGGCAGGAACCGCCGTCCAGGCTCAATTCTGGATCAGCGCCGCGCACCATGGCCTTGGCGTCAAAGCCGTAGGTCCATAAAGGCAGGCCGGCCTTTTGTGCGGTTTGGGCCACAGCCTCGCCGTATCCGCCGTCCAGGCAGACCACTGCCGCCGCCAATTTGCCCGTGGCCAGCGAGGCTGGCAGCAGATCACTGAAAAGACGCCGCTTGGCCGCCAGATAGGTCTCCATGTCGCCGTGGTAATCCAGATGGTCGCGGGTCAGGTTGGTGAACACCGCCGCGTCGAACAGGACGCCGTCAACCCGGTGTTGCTCCAGGGCGTGGCTGGAAACCTCCATGACCGCCTGCTCAACCCCGGCCGAGCGCATGCCGGCCAACAGCTCCTGCAGCTCCACCGATTCCGGCGTGGTCATATCGGCGGGTTGGGCCTGACCGGCATAGCGGGTTTCCACCGTGCCGATCACCCCGGTCTGACCCCGCTGGGCCAGCACCGCCTCTAAAAGGTAGCTGGTGGTGGTCTTGCCGTTGGTCCCGGTTATGCCCACCATGGTCATGCCCCGGCTGGGATCGCCGTAATAAACCGCGGCCAGATGGGCCAAGGCTTTACGGGAATCAGGCACCTGCACCTGCCACAGGTCCACCCCCGGGACTAGGCGTTCCACCAAAGCCGCCGCCGCGCCGGCCGCCGCCGCCTTGGCCAGGTAGGCGTGACCATCGGCGGCCACGCCCTTCAAAGCGGCGAACATCATGCCCGGCCGGACCTTGCGCGAATCGTAAGCAAGTCCTGTGACCTCCACGCCCGGAGGCGCGCCGGCAGTCTTGGCCTCGGGCAGGATATTGATAAGCTCGCCAAGCATCATCAGGCTCCCCCCGCCTGGGGCGCTAGCTGCAGGCTTAATCCCTTGCTTACCGGACTGCCGGGGTCCGGCTTCTGAGCCACCACCCGGCCCCAGCCTTCCAGGCTGAGCCTGACCTTGCCGGAAATCTGCAACACCTGGCGCAAGGTGTAGCCCCTCAGGTCCGGGGCGATGCCGAGGGCCAACAAGCGCTGGGGATCCATTTCGGCCAGCTCGCCCTTTAGCCCCTTGCCCTTTGCAGCCGCGTGGGCCGGAGCCTGGGCCGGAGCCTCGGCGACTTGCAGGGAGCCGTCTGGTTGCATCCCCAGGGAATCCAAGGCCGCGCGAACGATCTGGCTGAAGGCGGGTCCCGCCACGGTGCCGCCATAGTGCCGGCCCCGCGGGGTGTCGATAACCACCATAACCACCACTTGGGGATCGTCGGCCGGCACGAAACCGATGAAGCTGGACATGTAATCGCTGCGGGAATAGCCTCCCGTTGGGCTGACCTTCTGGGCGGTGCCGGTCTTGCCGGCCACCGGCAAGGATCCCACCCGGGCCTTGGTTCCGGTACCACCGTCCTCGGTGACCCTTTGCAGCATGCCGGTCAGAATGCGGGCCTCGCGCGCGCCCATCACGCGCCGCACCACCCTGGGCTGGGTCTCGGCGATGAGATGCCCGCTGGAGTCTACTTCAGCCCTGACCACATAGGGCCGCATCATCACCCCGCCGTTGGCGATGGCCGCGAATGCCTGGACCATCTGCAGCGAAGTAACCGCCACACCCTGGCCAAAGCAGATGTTGGCCAGTTCCACCGGCCGCCACCCGCTGACCGGCCGCAGGATGCCGCGCGACTCGCCGGGCAGATCCACGGCCGTGTGCTGGCCAAAGCCAAAAGCGCGAATGGCCTGATAGACCTTGGCCGCACCCACGGTCTGGCCGACCTTGGCCGCCCCGATATTGGAGGAGAACTTGACTATGTCGGCCAAGTTGAGCCTGTCGTATTCATGGGTGTCATGGATGATGCGGCCGCCGATGGACCAAGCCCCCTTCTCGCAATCGAAAAGCTGATCCAGGCTGACTTTTTGGCTCATCAACGCCGCCGCGGCCACAAAGGTCTTGAAGGTGGATCCCGGCTCAAAGGTGTCGGTGATGGTGCGGTTGCGGTAAGTGGAGTTGGGATAGCTGCCGAACACGTTGGGGTTGAAAACCGGCACGGACGCCATGGCCAGGATCTCCCCGGTCTGGGGTATCATGACGATGGCCTGGCCGCCCTTGGCCTTGTATTTGGTCACGGTCTCGGCCAGTATCTTCTCGGTCCGGTACTGCACCCTTTTATCCAGGGTGAGCATCAGGTGGTTGCCTTCGGGCAACTGGGACAAGGCCGCGGGAGTCAGATGGATGGTGCGGCCCAAGGCGTCGCGCAAACTGGTCAGGGTGTGGCTCTGGCCCTTCAAGACCCGGTCATGCTCTTTTTCCAAACCTTCCAGCCCCCGGGCGTCCAAACCGGCGAAACCCAAGACATGACAGGCCAGGGTGGTGTAGGGATAGAAGCGCCTGGGTTCCATGATAAGACCCACACCGCCAAGTTCCAGGTCCTTCACCGCTTT
>CAZDRW010000173.1:5362-7165 GCA_964507555.1 uncultured Desulfarculaceae bacterium | reverse complement strand
TGCCTCTCAAAATTGCGCCGCCGTTCCAGCTCGGCCTCTAGACGCTGGCTCTTGCTGATATCCCGCAAGTTGGCCAAAAGGCCGACTTTCCCGTCTTCGTCCTCCAAACGCCGGAAACGGCCCTCCAGAACCCTCGTATGGCCCTCGGTGGAGTGCAGATGGAATCGCATGATGTCTGTGGGCTGTTCCTGCTCCATGGCCTGTTGCATGGCCTTAAGCAACAAATCTTGTTCGTCGGGCTCGACCATGGAGATGATGTCCATATTCTTGGCCTGGCCGTCGCCCACGCCTAGGATTTGATCGGCCACCGGGTTGCCCCACAAGACCCTGCCCTTTATGTCGGTGACCACCACTGCGTCGGTGGAGTTGGTTACCAATTGCCGGTAGCGGCGGTCCTTGGCCAGGGTGCGGCGGGTGACGCTTTCCACCATGCGGTTGAAGGCCTCGGCCACCCGGCCCAGTTCGTCGGGCGCCTGCACGGTTTCCACCCGGTCCATCTGACCCTGGCGCACCTTGTCCACTTCAAGCACCATGCGATTTACCGAGCGGCTCACCGTGAAGAGGATGACCAGCCCGATAAAGGTGGATACTCCTAAAAACAAGGCAACGGCAAATCCCAAGGTTTGCCAAAGCCGGGATTGCATTTGCTGGTCAAGGCTGGCCAGGTTCATGTTGACGTCCAGCACACCCAGCACTTGCTGCTCGGGCGGATGGGCGTGGCAGGCCGGCGTAGAACAGGTGGGCTCGTTGTAGATGGGCCTAATGATGCCCAACAGGCGCTCGCCGTCCGGGGCCAGGAAAATCCGGGTGGTCTGTTTCGAGGGCAGGCGGGCCAGGGGGGCTTCCGATGAATGACAGCCATAACAGGCCTCGGCCTTTTTATCCACCTCATGACCGATCTCTTCGGCCAGCGAGGAGAACATGACCGTGCCGTCCTTATTGAATATTCGCACCCGCTCGATGCCGGGTTGGCGGCCCACGTCTTGAATAATCTGGTGCAAGCTATCGCGCTGGTTGCGCAGCATGGACCAATTAGTTGCCCGGCGAACGGTGTCCACAAAGCCGGAGGCCTCGGTCTCCATGGCTTTTTCCATTTGGGCTCTTTGGGCCTGGATGTTGAACCAGGCTGCCGCGGAGACGGCCAGGAAGATTATGAGACCGGCGGTGAAGGAAAGCTTGAAGCTCAGTGAATTCAGAAGCCGGCTAAATATGTTTTTGGCCAGGTTGAGCAAGGCTTCCTCAGCCGCTAGGCGGATGGATTGGGGCTTTTGGCCTCGATTGCAGAATCAGCTTGACATCAATTGTATTTAACCACAAATTCCACCCAGGCACCACAAGACACAAGGCGCTACCGCTTCAATATAATTGAGCAAGGCGCGCTCCCAATAAACACTCTGCTTGTGCAATTTAGGGCTTTTCTTTATTTTCGTGATATCATACTCTCATGATTAACCATGCTGTCGATCAGATGCAGGAAGAAGGCGTGGTTCGCTCGCTGCAAGGCGGGTTGGCCCAGGTGGAATCGGTGCAAACCGAGGCTTGCGCATGTTGCGGGGCCAGGGGGGCCTGCCATGCCTTGGGCGGAGAAAAAACCCGGATCGTTACGGCCTTAAACGAGGCCGGGGCCCAAGTTGGCGACAGGGTGGTGCTTAACATGCCGCGCAAGGCGGTGATGGGGGCCAGCTTTCTGGTCTACATTGTCCCGGTGCTGGGCCTGCTGTTGGGCGCCGTTCTGGGCAACATCTATGCTCCGAATTGGGGCTGGGAACCGCAATCCGGGGCCGTGGTGTTGGGTTTGGGAGG
>CAZDRW010000173.1:0-5352 GCA_964507555.1 uncultured Desulfarculaceae bacterium | reverse complement strand
CGTGGCTTGGTTGGCGATCAGTGGGATTGCCAAAAAACTGACCAGAAATAGCAATTTCACGGTGCGGATAGTGCGCGTATTGGAGAAGGGGGCTATTGATGCTGTGGACGAATTTGCTGCTGGCTTATGATAATTCGCAAACCGCTCTGCGCGCAGTCGAGTACGTGGGGCAGATGTTCAGCAAGGTAGAGGGCGCCAAGGTCACCATTTTATCGGTTTTTGAAAAGGTGCCCGACTACGACATGGTCGACACCCACTACACCCAGCAGGTTAAGGGCCGGATCCGCGCTTTGGAGCGTGAAAAGGAGTCCGGGCGTTTGCGCATTGACGAAGCCAAGAAGCACCTGTTGCGCCTGGGCTTTGCCGAAGACCAAATTCAAATCAAATACATTGAGAAAAAGAAAAGCATCCCCAAACAGATCATAGACGAAGTGAAGAAAGGCCAGTACGGCACCGTGGTGGTGGGCCGCCGCGGCGAAAGCAACATTCGCAACATGCTTTTCGGCTCAGTTTCAGGTTCGGTCATCAGCAATCTCACCGGCGCCACCATCTGCGTGGTGGAGTAACAACTCGGACTCCGGGTTCTGGGCAAAGGCTCAGGCTTGGGGTGCCGGTTGAGGTTTTAGAGCCAGGGAAATGGACATTAGGCCAAACGGCGGCGGTTGAGCGATAGGTGGTTTTAGGCCGGTCCCTTCCAACATGGTCAAAATAATCAAAAAGGCCCAGCGGGTGTCAACCGCAGGGCCTTTAATCTTTTAAGCGGGAAAACGCTTTTTTGCCGGGCTTTTAAAGGCACATTCTTGTGCGCAAGCGCCCCCAGTCCTATTGCCGCACGATTATGCGGCCTTAATTACGCCGAAACCGAGCTTCTGTAAATATTTGTCTTGATCCGGGTCTGCGCGGTTCCTCTGGATTGCGGCTCCGTTTCTTTTGCTTCCGTTTCGCCTACCTTAATCTGCTCCCCAATTGCGCCCCTGTTTAGCCCCAGAAGCCTTCAGTGGCGTAGCGCTGCTGATTGCGGGTGTAGATGAGGCCTTCCAGGTTTTGGGCCTTCAGAAGCCGCATGGCTTGGTATGGCGGCAACACAAAGCAGGCGGTGGACAGGGCGTCGGCCATGGCGGCCTGCGGCGCGCGCACGCTGGACGAGGTGTCGGTGCGTGGGCTCCTGCCGGTGGAAGGATTCACTATATGATGGAATAGTTTGTCGCGGTCGAAATACACTTCGTAATTGCCGCTGGTGGCCAGGGCGCCGTTTACCATTTCCACCTTGGTTTTGGCTTGGGTGGGTTGGTCCGGATCAGACACAGCCACCCGCCAGGGGCGGCCGCCGGCATCACCCATCACCGCCACGTCGCCGCCGGCGTTGATGAGGGCGCTGTAAACGCCCGCCTGGCGCATGGCTTTTAGGCCTTCATCGGCGATGAAGCCCTTGGCCACGCCGTCCAAGGTTACGCCCGCGCCTTCGCGGGTGAGCACCAGGACGTCGGCCTCTATGCGCAGGCAGCCCACCGCGGCCAAGGCCGCCTCAATATCCTTGGAGGTGGGCTTATGGCCTGCGGCGAAGCTTGTCTTGTAGGCGTCGATTATGGGCGCCACCGTGATGTCGAATGCTCCGCCGGTGAGCTGGTGCACCTGGCGGCAGAGGCCCAGCACCCTTTTCAAGTCAGGCGATAATTCCCGCACCCTGCCTTCACGGTTCAACGCGCGTAGAGGACCGCTTCCGCTATGCCGGTCGAAGATTGGCGTAAGCTCCTCCATGCGCTGGAAAGCCAGGGCCAAGGCCTCTTGGGCCCGGGCCGGGGAGGGGTCCACCACCGTGACGGCCACTATGGTGCCCATCATCATGCGGCTGGCCTGAGCGACTTTAAGCTGGCGGTTCAGGCTGGCCAAGCCTATGGCCGGCGATACCAGGGGCAGACTTGCCGCTATGCCGGCGCTGCCGGCCAGCTTCAAGAAAGCGCGGCGGTCGATGGTGTGGGTTGGCTTCATATGCAAAGCCTCCTTAAGAGGTGCAGCCCTGGCAGCTCAGTTGATTCTGGGCGCCTGGGACGTGTTTGTAGCAAATTAGGCCGCACTGCAGGCAACGCTGGGCTTCGCGGCGGGCGTCTTCCTCGGCTAGCCCCAGTTCCACTTCCACGAAAGAGGCCGCGCGCTCTGGAACCTTCAACTCGGGCATTTTGGCCCGTGCTTCGGCCGGCGGAGCGCCGGGTATTTCGGAAACCGTGCGCACCTGCTTTTTAGGGTTGGTGACCCAGTTGTCCTGGGCCGCCACGGCTTCGTCGTTCAAGTAGAGATGGATGGATCGCGCCGCCTTGCGGCCGGTGCCGATGGCTTGCACCACCGTGGCCGCGCCCAGCACCGAATCGCCGGCCGCGAAAACGCCGGGGATGTTGGTGGCCATGGTCAGGTCGTCGGTCTGGATTGAGTTCCAGCGGGTGCGCTCTATCTGCTTGGCCGATTCGTCGTTGTCCAGGAAGGCCAGGTCGGGGAACTGACCGATGGCGGCGATGACGTTGTCGCAGGGGATTATTTCCTCGGATCCCTCCACGGGGACCGGCCGGCGCCGGCCCGAGGCGTCGGGCTCGCCCAACTCCATGCGGATGAATTCCAAGCCGGTCAATTTTCCGTCTTCGCCGATCAGCTTGGTGGGCGCGGCCAGGAAATGGAACTTGACGGTTTCGTGATCGGCCTCCACCACCTCGATGTCGTTGGCCGGCATCTCGGAGCGGGAGCGCCGATACAAAACCGTGACCTCCTTGGCGCCCAAACGCCAGCAGGTGCGGGCGCAGTCAATGGCGGTGTTGCCGCCGCCTATCACCACCACGCGTTCGCCCACCGGGGTGTCCTTGCGCAGCCCGCGGTCGATGAGCATGCTGGTGCCAGGCAAGACGCCGGCCAGATCCTCGCCTTGCAGCCCCAGGTTACGGCTGCCCCAGGCCCCTACGCCCAGGAAGATGGCCTCGAAACCCGCCTGGCGCAGGCTTTCCAGGGTGAAATCCTTGCCCATGGCCACGTTGTTTTTGACTTCCACTCCCAAATCCAGAATGCCCTGGATTTCCCAATCCATGATCTCCTTGGGCAGCCTGTACTGGGGGATGCCATAGCGCATCATGCCGCCCAAATCGGGCATGGCCTCGAAGATGGTGGGGCTGTAACCCAAGCGGGCCAGGTAATAGGCCGCGGTGAGCCCGGCCGGGCCGCCGCCCACGATGGCGACTTTACGGCCGTTCTTGGGCAGCATGAAGGGCGTGTAGCGTTTGCCGGAGTTCATCTCGTAATCGGCGGCGAAGCGCTTGAGGTGATTGATGTTGATGGGCTCGCCGTCCAGGCCGCGCCGGCAGCGGTCCTCGCAGGGATGGGGGCACACCCGACCGATGCAGATGGGCAGCGGATTGTGCTCCTTGATTATGTGGAGCGCGTCTTCGAAGCGGCTCTCGGCTATGGCCTTCACGTAGGCCGGAATGTCGATCTGGGCCGGGCAGGTGGCCTGGCAGGGGGCCAGGCACTGATTAGTCTGATTGAAGCCCAGGAGGCGGTCGGTCACCGAGGTGAGCCGGATGATGTTCTTGGGGCAGTTGCGCTCGCAGGTGCCGCAGCCGGTGCATCGCAAGGGATCCACCTTGGGAAGGTTGTCCTCACCCATGGTGATGGCCCCGAAGGGGCAGGCCCGCACGCAGGTGCCGAGGCCCAGGCAGCCGATGTGGCATTCCTTTTGGCCGCCGGCCAGCAGCACCGCCGCCCGGCAGTCGGTGAGGCCGTCGTAGCGGAAGCGCAGGTCGGCCGAACTTACGCCATAGGTGCAGTCCGGCTGGGCCAGTTCGGGTTCGCGGTAGGTAACTTCAACACCCAAAATGGCTGCCACTGCTACGCCGATCTCGGGGCCGCCGCCCACGCAGACGTTGGCGCTGGCCTTGCCGGAAGCGATGGCCAAGGCGGCCGAAGAGCAACCGGCGAATCCGCAGCCGCCGCAATTGGCGCCGGGCAAGGCCTCCTCCACCGCCTCAACCAAAGGATCGACCTCCACCGCGAAAACCCGGGCCGCCACTCCCAGGCCCAAGGCCGAGACAAAGCCCAATCCTCCTATTGCTAATGCCTCAAAAAGCATGTTTTACTTTACTCCCACGGGGCAACCCCGGATCCCCCTCAGGTGTTTTCTTGGAGCAGGCCGGCCGTTTTGGCGGCCTGCCTGCTTTTATGCGCCAATCCCTCTCTTTTGATCCAGGACTTGGACTTCTCCTCTTGCCGTTAGCATCCCGCCGCGGTTAGTGGCCGCCCACCAGACCGGCGAAGCCACTGAAGGCCAGGGCCAGGAACCCGGCGGTGACCAGGCCGATGGCGGTGCCGTCAAAGACCTTGGGGATGCGGGCCAGTACAAAACGTTCGCGGATGCCGGCGAACAGGATCAAGGCCAAGGAGTAACCCACAGCTGAGGCGAAGGAGAATATTACGGTGTCAAGGAAGTTGTATTCTTCTTTGATGTTGATGATGGCGATACCCAGCACCGCGCAGTTGGTGGTGATGAGCGGCAGAAAGATGCCCAGGGCCCGGTAGAGGGCCGGCAGGCTTTTCTGCATCACGATCTCGACCAGCTGCACCAGGGCCGCGATGACCAGGATGAAGGCGATGGTCTGCAGGTATTCGATGTTCAGGGGCTCCAGGATGTAGTACTGCACCAGCCAGGTTATCACGCCGGCCATGGTGGTGACGAAGATGACCGCCATGGACATGCCGGTGGCGGTATCCATGCGCCGGCTGACGCCCAGGAAGGGGCAGTTGCCCAGGAACTTGGCCAACAGGATGTTGTTGACCAGGATTGCTCCGACTATGAAGAGAAGGTAGTCGCCGAAACTCATTTCGCGTTCCTCCCACGGGCCTCAAGACGGGCGCTGATCCAGTTGATGAGAGCCAGCATCACACCCAGGGACACAAAGGCCCCCGGCGCCCTGACCATGAAGGTGAAGGGTTCGTAGCTGGACCATAACAGGTGGGCGCCCAGGAAGGTGCCGTTGCCTAATATTTCGCGAACCCCGCCCAGCACGAAAAGGCTGATGGTGAAGCCCAGGCCGATGCCCAGGCCGTCGGCCGCGCTGGGGGCCACGCCGTTCTTGCCGGCCAGGTCCATCACTTCATTGCCGGCGATTGGAGCCAGCGGACCCTTGGCGAGGCCGGCCTGACCGGCGATGCCACCTTCCAAGACGGTGCGATCACGGTCACCGGGGGCGGCTCCGACATCCACTACCAGCAGGACCACGGCCATTACGTCTACCGAACGCTGAACGGAGACGGCACGATCGTCGCCCGGGTGACCGACATCGTGCGAACGGACCCCTGGGCCAAGGCGGGAGTGATGAT
>CAZDRW010000172.1:4354-7170 GCA_964507555.1 uncultured Desulfarculaceae bacterium | reverse complement strand
CGCCGGGGCTCCCTGCCCCACCAGGACCCGGTTCTTTTGGCCGGCCTGGTGGCGCTTTTCGTGGATGACCGCGAGCGCGAAGGGGAACCCCCCTACTTGGGCCAACGCCTCAAGGATGGACTGACCACCCTGCGCTGGAGCCTGGACCCTATGCTGGACCGGCTGCGCCAATGGGGCTTTGAGACACCGCCTTTGCCCTTGCAGGCAGGCGCCGCGGTGTTTGCCTGGGCCCTGGGCGGCGAGTTCGCCGAGACGGTGCCGGTGTACGGCGGCGGCGAAGGCGACCTGGCGCAGCTCATCTACCGCACCGCCGACAACCTACGCCAGATTATTTCCCTGGATGAGACCCATCCCCGCCTGGCCGCCACCGCCCGCGAAGCCATGGAACTTTTGCTGCGGCCGCCGGTGGTGGTGCCGGTTTAACCGATCAGCCATGCAAAACCAGCCCCGCCCGCCTGACCGGCGGGACGGGGCTTTTGTTTTCGGTATTTAAGTCCGCCGCCTGATCAGGCGAAAATATTTTCCGGCATATAGGGGTGGGTGCCTTCGATTACGTCCACCCCGGCCTTGGCCTTTACCTTGCGGATAATCTCGTCCTTGTGCGGGCAATGATCCACCAGGCAGGGGGCCAGATGCACCTTTGTGGGTTTTTCATTCAATGGCGCGTTCCACAGCTTCACCTGGGCCAGGCGGGTCACGATTCCCGCCCCCGGGCAATCGCCGCAGGATAGCAGGCCCATAATTTCGGCATCGGTGTCCTCATAAATTTCAAAAACACCTTCGCGCCGGTTGAATGCCACCAGGCAACGGGAACAACCGATACAAACATCATCCATGGCCCGTTTGCAACCGATGATGAGCACTTTTTCCATAAGCGGTCTCCTTGCAACATGATTCCAAACTCCGCGCGCCAACGCTTTGCCACAACCAGGGCCGGGGCGCTCCCCGGCCCATGCGTGGCGCATTTACACCTAAATGTACTACAGTTATTAGTTAATTAAAGAGCGTATTTGCTTTAGGGCTGGAAGTTGTCCAATTCGCGGGCCAAATCAGCGCCCGCCTGGCGGGCCTCGGCCAAGTAGGAGGGCTCTTTATCAATATCGCCTTCATAATCCAGACCGCGGTACAAAAGGCTTTTCCACAAGCCCATGTCCAGGGTGTCCAGGAAGTACTTCACGGTCAACAGCGCGCCATCGAAAAGCTTCTTGCCCTTGGTGGCGCCCAGGCAGATGAAAAGAGCCTTTTTGGCCGGGTCCAGTTCGCCAAAGGGGCGCTTGTCGATCCAATATTTCTTGACCCAAAGCGACTGGCAGCGGTCCATCATGATCTTGGTGTGGGCGCTTACCGTATAAAAAAATATGGGCGAGGACAGGATAAGTCCCTGGCAGGACTTAAGCTTGTCATACAAATCTTGGAAATCGTCCTTGATGGCGCAGCGCCCGTTTTTTTGGCAGCCATATATCTCCAGGCAAGGCGACATCTTCAAATCGCGCAGCACCACCTCCTCCACCTGGGCGCCGGCCTCGCGGGCGCCGGCCACGGCTTGGGCCGTGAGGCGGGCGGTATTGCCTTTGCGGCGGGGGCTTCCGTATATGGCCAGGATAATCGCCACTCTTCAACTCCTGCTTTTAAAAAGCGCTAAATTCTTCTCGCTCAGCTTGGACGGGGCGGGTTGCAGCCGGTTGCGGCCCTTCCTTTTCGCCTCGTAAAGCGCCTGGTCGGCCCGCGCCAACATCGCATCAATGCTCTCCTTGGGTTCATATTGGGCTACCCCCAAAGATACGGTGACTCTTATAATCTCACCCTCTGCAACCTTGAATTCCTCATTTTCAACTTGAGTCCGCATGCGCTCGGCCACCAAAAGCGCTTGCGGCAGGCTGCTCTGCACCAGCACCAGGAGGAATTCCTCGCCGCCAAAGCGGGCAACATAGTCCACCTCGCGTATGCAGCCGCGGATGATATTGGAAAACCGTTTCAGCACCTCGTCTCCGGCTTGATGCCCGCAGTCATCGTTCACCTGCTTGAAATGGTCCAGATCGGCGAACGCCAAAACAAAAGAATGGCTGCCGCGGTCGGCCAGGCTTTTCTGATATTCCAATACCTCGAGCACGTGGCGGCGGTTATACAGCCCGGTCAACTCGTCGGTGATGGCCAGTTCCTGAATGGTGGCCAGCGCCTCGCGCAAATCGCGGTTTTGGAAACCGACCTTGCGGCGCAAGCGCGAAAGATCTGCCGCCACCAAAGAAAAGGCACTCAGGGATATGGTAAACCCCAGCCAGTTCACCATCTCGATTTTTAGATTGATAACCTCCGGGTGGTTTTGGACCAACAGCCAAATAACCAGGCCATAGCCCAAGGCCGCCTGGGCGGTTATGAACACGAATCCCCGGGGCAGCAGAGAAAAGGCTCCGAAAAAGACCACCAACACGTAGTACATCAATACGACCATGCGGAGGTCGTTGAGGAAGTAGATCGAGACCATTACCACGGCCGTGGCCCAGCTTATCTGGGCGATGGTCAGGCTGGGGTCCTTGAAGCGTTTGTTCAGGCCGCTGCGGATGAACAAAACGATCATCATGTGGCCGGCCCAGGCGATAAACAAAAGCAAGGCCAGGAACTGCCAGCTTCCCCTGAAGGCCCCCAACCAGAAGGCGATAAGGCAAAGCAACCCGTGGATGGCGCCGCCGGCTTGTGCTAAAACGCGCCCCCAAATTGTTGATAGAAAGGACTCGATCGCGTGAAAATCCGCGCAGCAAGACCCCTTAAATACGTAAAGCTTAAGCTGTTGCGACACTCCGGAGCCCCGGAATACGTCG
>CAZDRW010000172.1:0-4344 GCA_964507555.1 uncultured Desulfarculaceae bacterium | reverse complement strand
GGCGGGCCAGCGGTGGGGTCCTGGGATTTTAGCAGAAAAGGCGTTTCGATGGTTAGCCCAATCCGCACAATTCACTATGGTATTACTGGCCGGGGCCGAGGACTTAAACACCCGCGCCGCGCTGGACCCAGTGCACTAAGGCTAAGCGGTTGATTTTTCAAGAACACAATATATGGTTGCATTTAGTGGGTTAACCACTTAATATGGTGCTGTTCGCTTGACTCCATAGAAGGCTTCTGCTACAAAGAGTGAACTCAAAAGCGGGGAGGCCATGCGGGTTCGACGCCTGGAAATAAACGGTTTCAAATCATTTGCCGACCGCACCGTGGTCGACTTTCCCCAATCCATGTGCGCGGTGGTAGGTCCCAACGGCTGCGGCAAGTCCAACGTGGTGGACGCCATACGTTGGGTCCTGGGCGAGCAATCGGCCAAACAGCTGCGCGGTCAGGCCATGGGAGATGTTATCTTCGCCGGCTCCCAGGGCCGCAAGGACGCAGGCGTGGCCGAGGTGAGCCTGGTGCTGGAGAACAACGGTTCTATCAGCCACCCCCAATTCGCCGACCTTCCTGAAATCATGATTACCCGGCGGCTCTTCCGCTCAGGCGATTCAGATTATCTCATAAACAAAATGCCCTGCCGGCTCAAAGACATCCAGCAGCTCCTCATGGACACCGGCCTGGGCAACCGGGCCTATTCCATCATCGAGCAAGGCCGGGTGGCGGCCTTCATCGAGGCCAAGCCCGAGGAACGCCGCCTGTGGGTTGAGGAAGCCGCCGGCATCACCCGCTACAAGAACCAGAAAAAGGTTTCCCTGCGCAAAATGGAGAGCGCCAAGGACAACTTGGATCGCTTGCACGACATCCTGCACGAAGTGGAAACCCAGATGAACCGGCTTCAGCGCCAGGCCAAAAAGGCCCAGCGTTACAAGGAGCTGAGAACCCAGGTCAGGGAACTGGACCTTAACATAGCCAGCTATGAATACGACCGCCTGACCCGGCAGCTGCAGGACCTGGAAGCAGAGGCCGAGGCCGTGGGCGCCCAGCTCTTGTTGGCTAACCAACGGGTCACCGGCCTGGAAACCGACCTGGAGACCATGAAGGTCCAGTTGGTCAGCGCCGAGCAGGAGATCAACCAGGCAGGCACCAAGCGCCTGGAAACCCAAGGTGCCATTCAAAAGGCTGAAAACGAACTTACCCTCCTGGGCCGCGAAGCGGAGAACACCCGCCGCTTGGCTGAGCGTTACGCCACCGAGCGCGAGGAACTCAAGCTGCGCCTACAGGCCCAAGAACGGGACTTGGCCCGGGCCCGCCGGCTGGCCCAAGAGGGTGACTCCCGCCTGGCCGAGAGCCACGCCGCGGTGGAAAGCGCCGAGAACCAAGTGCGGGAGCTCAAGGAAGCCGTGGCTGTGCGCGAGGCCCAGTTGGACGCCTGCAAGGAAGCCCTGGTGGAGCAACTTTCCCAGGCCAGCCAGGCCAAGAACCGGCTCTCTGATCTGGAACGCGCCCGGGCCGAGCTTTTCCGGCGGCGGGAGCAGGTGGCCGCGCGTCAAGCCGCCCTGCAAAACGAGTTGGCCCAGATCGAGAGCCTGGCCAGTGAGCGCGAAGTCTCCTTGGCCGGGCTAAAGGGCGAGTTGGCCCAGCTGGAAGCCCGCCTGGCCGAGCTTGAGCAGTCGCGCGGGGAGCGCCGCCAAAGGCTTAGCGATCTTGCCAAGGCGGAGCAGGAGACTCTGCGCGCCGAGCAGCAGCTCGCAGCCAAATCAGATGCTCTTTCCGCCGCCCTGGCCAGCCACGATTGGGCGGGGGCCGGAGTGCGCGAGGTGCTGGCCGCGGCCGCCGACGGCCGTCTGCCGGTGGAGATCCTGGGCCTGGTGGCCGAGCGCTTGAACGTCACTCCCGGCCAGGAGCCCCTGGTGGAAGCCGCCCTGGGTCCGGACTTGCAAGCCTTGATCGTGCGTAAGGGGACCGACGCCCAAGCCCTGGCCGCCTATGTCGGCCAAGCCGGCCTGGGGCGCCTGCGAGTGGTGGCGCTGGAAGAGCTGAGAACGATGACCACGGCTCCGGCCCAGGCCGAGAGCCTAAGCCAATTGGCCACGCCGCAACCCGGTTTCGAGCCCCTCTCCGCCCTTTTAAGCGGTGCGGGGCACTGCGCCGATTTGGCCCAGGCCTGGCAAGTCGCTGGAGCCTTAAGCGCCGGCCAAAGCCTGGTTACGCCTGCCGGCCAGCGCCTGGATCGACCCGGCGCGGCCCTGGTGGGCCGGGCCTCGGAGGACGCGGCCGCGGTGTTGGCGCGCCAAAACGATCTGGCCGCTTTACGCGACGCTCTGGCCGCGGCCCGGGAAAACTTACGCCAAGCTGTGCTGGACCGGGAACGCGCCGAAGCCGACTTGGCCGACCTGGAAGAAGAGTACGCCGCGCTTTCGGCGGGCCGGGGTGATTTGGAGCGTAGCCTTCGTGCCAAGGAGCAGGAATTTTTCCGGCAACGGGAAGAAGCCGCCGCCAAAAGGCGCCAACTGGAAGGCCTGGACTACGACATAGACGAAATCGCCGGTGAGTTGGAGCGCAGTGAGGGCGAGGAATCCCAGCTCCAGGCGGCGCTGGATGAAAACCAAGCCCGGCACACGGGCCTGGAAGAAGACCTCCGCCAGGCCCAGGAAGACCTGAGCTTTGCCCGCGAAGATTTAGAGGAGGCCCGGGCCGCCGAGGGCGAGGCCCGCCTGGCCGCGGCTAATGTGGCCAGCCAGGCCGAGCACGCCGGAAGCGAGGCCAAACGCCTTGAGCAGGAAACCGCGGCGGCTGCCAAGCGCATCGGCGACCTGGAAACCGAGATGCAGGGCGCCACCCAGACCGTGGACTCCCTCATCGATCGCCGCAACGCCCAGCAGAGCAAGCTGGGCTCTTGGTACCAGGAACTGGACCGCCAGGAGGAGGCCCACCGGCAGGCCCGCGAGGTTCTGAACCAAGCCCAGATGCGCCACGCCGACTTGGAATCATCCTTGAAACGCGGCCGCAGCGAGCAGCGGGAGGTGGAAAGCCAAAGCGGCGAGCTCAGCTTGGGGCGTAAAGAGATTCTGCTCTCCCGCGACAACGTGTGCGAACAGGTACTCGACCGCTGCCGGGTGGACCTCACCTATAATTATCAATCCTACCTACCACAGGGTTCCTTTGACCCGGAGACTTCGCGCGAGCGCTTGAACAAGCTGCGCACCCGCATGAACCGGCTGGGGCCGGTGAACATGGAGGCCATTACCGAGCACGAGGCGCTGGCCGAGCGCAACACCTTCCTGAGCGAGCAGAAAGCCGACCTGGAATCCTCGCTGGAAGACCTGCGCCAGGCCATTCGCAAGATCAACAAGACCTCGCGCACCAGGTTCACCGAAACCTTGGAGCTGCTCAATAATCGCTTGGGCGACGTTTTCCCGGTGCTCTTCGGCGGCGGTCAGGCCCAGCTCATCCTGGACGAAGGCGTGGACCCCTTGGACGCCGGCCTGCATCTTTTGGTGGAGCCGCCGGGCAAGAAGCTGAAAAACATCGAGGCGCTCTCCGGCGGCGAAAAGGCCATGAGCGTGGCGGCGGTGCTGTTCGCCCTGTTCCTCATCCGGCCCGCGCCTTTCTGCGTGCTGGACGAGGTGGACGCGCCCCTCGACGAAGCCAACGTGGGCCGCTTCCACGATCTACTGCGCGAGCTTTCCAAGCGCTCCCAGATCATCATGATCACCCACCAGCGCCGCACCATGGAAATCATGGACATCCTTTACGGCGTGACCATGGAGGAAAAGGGCGTATCCAAACTCCTCACCGTAGACCTGGCCCAGGGCGAGTCCATGGCCGCCTAGTCTGTTGGGCTAGGGGGCTACAAGGAGGCTGGATACCAGGGGGCTGGATATCAGGAGGCCGGGGGCCACAAGAGCCATAAAGCAGTTGATTGGCCGGTAGGGTCAGGGGGGATGGGGACGCGGGCGTAAAGCCGGCAGGGTTGCTGGGGTCAGGGGGACCGGGGGGGGTGCGCTAAATCGTCGCAGTCCGAAGGGGCTTAAGACAAGCCGAGCCTGGCCGGACCCGCCCATCAGCAGGCAGGACCTAAAAAGCTGATGGCTCCCCAGGCTTGACGCACCTGGATGGTCTGGATAGATTACGGGCGGGAGACGGCGTGGCCGATCCCGCCCTTAAAATTTAACAATTACCCGTTCAGCGGCGGCGATATGTTCTGGCGCAAAAAAAATAAAAACCAAGATCAGGAGGCCGAGGCCTCCCAAGAAATACAAGATAAGCAGCCCTGCGAGGAGCAGCCCGAAGCGCACAGCGAGGCCGTAGAATCAACTCCAGCCGATTCTGTGGATGAAGCTCC
>CAZDRW010000171.1:0-7175 GCA_964507555.1 uncultured Desulfarculaceae bacterium | reverse complement strand
GAAAGGGCGGCTTGGCTGCGCGGCCACGCCATGGATAGCAGGCGGCCTTATTGGCATGAAGAGATAGGCTACAACTACCGCATGACGAATTTGCAGGCCGCTCTGGGCCTGGGCCAGCTGGAGCGCGTGGACGAGATACTGGAGAGCAAGCTCCAGGTGGCCAGTCTCTACGCGAAGGGCCTGGCCGGGATTGATAGCCTGGTCCACCCGCCGGCCGAGGCCTGGGCCAAAAGCGTCTATTGGATGTACAGCCTGTTGGTGGCAGAAGGCTTCCCCACAGACCGCGACGGCTTGCGTGCGGCCTTGGAGGAGGCCGGCATAGGAACCAGGCCCTTCTTTCATCCCCTGCACACCTTGCCGCCCTATGCCCAAGGCCAAAGTCTGCCGGTGTGCGAGGACTTGGCCCGGCGAGGGTTGAACCTGCCCTCGGGTCCCGCCATCAGCCCCGAGGAAATCGCCCAAGTGTGCCAGGCCGTCAGGAGGGCGGCAATACGGTCATGAACGACGCCGCAGGCCAAATCAAGGCCGCCTCGGTGGTGTTGCCCACCTACAACGAAGCGGCCAACATCACGGCTTTGATCCGGGAGATATTGGCCCAGACCCGGGCCGCCGGTTTTGAGGTGCAAGTGGTGGTGGTTGACGACGATTCGCCGGACGGGACCTCGGCCTTGGTGGGCCGGGAATTCGCCGATCAGCCCCAGGTTAAGCTCGTGGTGCGCCGGGGCGAGCGAGGTTTGGCCAGCGCCATCAGGCGCGGGGTGAGCGAATCAGAGCACGAGGCCTTGGTGTTCATGGACACGGACTTCAACCACCATCCCCGCTATCTGCCCACGCTCTTGGCCTTGCTGCCGGCTTGCCATATCGCACTGGGCTCGCGCTATGTGCGCGGCGGAGGCATGAACAACAGCCGCCTGCGTTATTGGCTCAGCTATTTTTTCAACATAATGGTTCGCGTTGTTTTGGGGGTGAAAACCCATGACAACCTGAGCGGCTTCATCGCCATCCGCCGCCAAGATCTGCTGCGCTTCGACCAGGATTTGATTTTCCAAGGATACGGCGATTACGCCATCCGCCTTTTGTATCACGCCCAGCGTGCCGGCCTCTGCGTGCGCGAGACGCCGGTGGTCTATGAAGAGCGCTTGGGCGGGGAAAGCAAGACCCGGTTCCTGCGCACCTTTATCCTTTATCTGCGTGAGACCTGGGCTCTAAGGAGTGGCAAGCCTTGAGCGCGGGTCCGCGTCCCTGGCTCTACGGCGCCCTGCTCATGGCCCTGGCCGTGGCGGTGCGGGCTCTGATGGTGCCGCATCCCACCATTGACGCGGACATGGCCATGACCGGCCTCATGGCCCGCCATATATTGGAAGGCGAGCTGCCCATCTTCTTCTGGGGCCAGCCCTACTGTGGCGCCATCGAGTCCTATCTGGCCGCTCCGGTATTTGCCATCTTCGGTTCCTCCCGGGTCACGCTGTGCGCCTCGGTGGCTTTAGTCTCGCTGGTGTTCGTGTGGCTGGCTTACGCCGCGTCCAAGGATATGTGGGGTCGGCGCGCCGGGCTCTTGGCCATGCTCCTGGCCGCATTGCCGCCGTCATATTTTTTGGTGCACAACATCCTGCCCCGGGCCGCCTATATAGAAATCCCCACGCTATCGTTGCTCTTGGGTTGGCTGGCCTGGCGTTTGGCTCATAAAAAAGGTCCGTCCTGGGAGTATCTGGTATTCGGCATTGCCGCGGGCTTAGGCTTCTGGACCCATTTTCTCATCGCCTATGCGCTGCTGGGCAGCGCGCTCTATATGGTGTTGTGCGATTGGCGGGTGCTGGTCCGGAAAAGCCTGCCGCTGATGCTGGTCGGCTTTTTGCTGGGCAGCATGCCTTTGTGGATTTACAATCTGGAGGAGCCTTTCGCCACCTTCCTCTATCTAACCCGGCCCAAGTTCCACGTCGCGGCCTTTGAAGCTTTTTGGCGGGTCATGGTGGATGGCATAAGCGGGGTTTTGGTGGCCTGGGCCGGCGGCCGGGGTGCCCCGGAAGGCTTGGGACCAATCTATTACGGGGCCGGAACCCTGGGACTGGTCTCGCTGGCTTGGCTGGTCTATGAACGGCGCCTGGCGCTTTGGCGCCTGTTCCGTTTTGACGGCCGCCAAACCGACGGCAGCGAACTCTGGCTGCTTATACTCCTGGCCGCGCTTGGCGTCACCGTCTTGAGCGGAGAGAGCGCCTCCTACACCCTCAGGCATCTGGTGCCGGTCTACGCCGCGCTCATCCCCCTGGGCGCCTATTTGCTGGACCGGCTTTGGCAGCGCGGATTACGGGCCTTAAGCTGGAGCTTTCTGGCGCTGATCATGGCCCTGAACCTGATTGGTCTTTATGAGGCGGCCAACATTTTCCACCCCGAGCGCTACGGGCCCTGCCAGGCCCAAGAACGCCTCAACCAGAACCCGGCCCAAAGCATGTTGGCCAGAGGGGTGCGTAGCGCCTATACCTATAGATATTGGGACGCCTATATCTTCAATTTCGATGTAGCGGAAAAGGTGATACTCGATACGCCTTCCGAATCCCATTACCCGATGTATATGAGGGACATCCTGGGCGATCCCAAGGCAGGTTTTACGGCGAGGTTTGACAAGGTTCCCTATGAGAATCCGCTGCGCGCGGCTGGGGCGCGATTCAAGGTTTTTACAGAAAGCGGCCAAGGGGGGGCTTTCTACTGCTTGTATGACGTCGAAGGCCCTGGACACGGCTTAGCGGAAGTGAGCAAAGAGAAATGGAGCCTTAAAGCACGGCCCAATCCTGCTTCGGCCCATTTGATCTTGGATAACGCGGTGAGCGTTTGGCGTTTCTATGAGAACCGTAAAGCCATAGCCGTCTTGGATTTGGACTTGGGCAAGGTAGAGGACGACTTGTGCCTATTCCGTCTGGTAACCGGGAATTCCGGCGGTTCGGCCACCCATCTGACCCTGGAGACCTCCCTTAATGGCCGGACTTGGTCCAAGGCGCTTAAGCTTAACGGTTATCGCTGGCCCATCTTCCGCGCGGGCGAAAAGTTTATAATCAACTCCCTGGCTCCCAGCCAGGATCTATATTTTCCGCCCAGAGCGGCGCGTTTCCTGCGGCTTATCATCGACAACAAGCCCAGCCCCGATGAGGCTTGGTATCTATCGGAAATCAGCTTATACCGGGCAGCCCCTGCAGCCGCCCAACTGGAGCCGCAGTTGGTGGCAGAGGCCGCCCGCGGCCTGGGTATAAAAGCTGTATACGCTGAGCAGAACTTGATGGCCCGGCTGCCCCAAGATTTGACGGCGCATCATTCTTTTTGTCCAGGGCCGGCTCTCTGGCCCGAACAAGTTGCCGAGCAGATCATGCTGCCGCAGGACCTGACCGGGGTGGCACTGGTCATGGAGCCCTACCAAGCCCCGGCGTTTGAGGCCTTTTTAAAGGAGCAGGGTTTTACCTGGCAAGTGAAGGCGGCGGGCGGGTATCGAATATTCCACGGCCTGAAGCGCCTGCCTTTGGCTGGCGGCGTCCAGCCCATGGTGGCGCGGGCGCGTTCCTCCAGCGGCGGCGAGGCCAAGGCTTGGGACGCGGACCCGGCCAGCCGCTGGACCACGGGCCGTCCCCGTAAGGCGGGCGACTTCCTGGAACTGACCCTGGCCCAACCCATGCGGCTTAAGGGTCTGGTGCTGGACTCGGCCGCCTCGCCCCATGATTTGCCGGAAGGATTGATTCTGGAGCTTTCGGCCGACGGCCTTAATTGGCGCCGCCCCCAGCTCAGCCAGTTATCCACCGGACCCTTGGTGTTTGCCGGCGACCGGGTGCTGGCTTCTTTTACTCCAGGGCATAGAGTGCTGCGGTTTCCCGAGCAGGCGGTGAAGGGCTTGCGGCTCAGCTCCCCTGAGGGCGATCCGGTCTATTACTTTTCCATTCATGAACTGCGGGTGGTGCCCGCCGGCAAGCCTTAGTGATCGATCGGTACGAAACCTTCCTCCACCGCGATTTCTCTCCCCAGGGGGCCTTGCACAAAATCAAGGAAACGCTTTAGCGCGCCTTGGGGCTGGCCGCGGGTTATTAGAAACAAAGGCCGGGACAAAGGATATTTTCCACTGCGGACCGAGGCCGCGCTGGCTGGAATTCCATCTACGGCCAGCGCCTTGATCTGAGGCCCCAGATAGCCCATTCCCACGTAACCCAAGGCCAGGGGGTTGCCGATGACGGCCTGGACCATGGCTCCATTGCTGGCCAGCATCAGGGCGTCGCGGCGCACCCGGGCCCCTTCCAAAACCATTAGCCGGAATATGCCGAAGCTGCCGGAGTTGGAATCGCGGTTGAGCACGGCGACGGGTTTAGTAGGGCCGCCCAACTCTTGCCAGGAACTTATCTTGCCGGTGTAGACATCCTTCAACTGAGCCACGCTCAATCCGGAAATGGGGTTGGCCGGATCCACCACCGGCACCACGCAGCCCAAGGCCACCAGGTGCAAAACCGGGCGTACTCCGCGTTGGGCGCAGAGGTCAAATTCCTTTTTACGCAGCTGGCGGGAGACGCCGGCGATGTCGGCGGTGCCGTCGATTATGGCCCGTATGCCCACGCTGCTGCCCCGGCCGGCCACCGAGATGCGCACCTCGGGGTGGCGTTGCATGTAGGCCTCTGCCGCATGTTGGCTAAACGGTAGGATAGAGGTTGAACCGGCTATGGAAATAGTCTCTTGGGATGCACAGTCGGCGCTGGGCAGCAGGGCTGCAAAGAGCAAGAAGCAGAGCGCCAGGAAGATAATTTTTCGCATAAGCGGTAATGCCTTTTAATTTATTGAATATTCTAACCTATATGTTTTTCAGCTATTTGGGGTTGACCTTTGGCCAACTAGGGGTTATCAATGCGGCAAATGTTACAGGATTGTCAAATAATAGTTAAGATATGGTTACAACGCCTGCCGGGTAAAAAACAATATGCAATTTGAAGCGGTAATTTTCCAAGCCTTGGGCGGGCTGGGCATGTTCCTTTTTGGAATGAAGCTCATGTCCGAGGGACTGCAAAAGGTGGCGGGCGATCGCATGCGCCGCTTTTTGGAAATGGTTTCCTCCAACCGCTGGATCGGCGCCACCGTGGGCATGGGCGTCACCGCCTTGGTGCAATCTTCCTCCCTTACCACGGTGACCGTGGTTGGTTTTATCAACGCAGGCCTTATGAATCTCACCCAGGCGGTCGGGGTGATTCTGGGGGCCAACGTGGGCACCACCGTAACCGCCCAGATCATCGCTTTTAAAGTGACTCATATGGCGCTCTTGTGCATCTTCCTGGGTACGGTGTTGCGCTTTTTCGCCAAACGGCGCAAGTGGAAGTATGTGGGCGAAGTTCTCATGGGGCTCGGGCTCTTGTTCTATGGCATGGACGTCATGAAAAATGGTTTCAAGCCCTTGCGCACCCATCCCGATTTTATATCCTTTTTCACTAGTTTTGATGCCACGGACACGGTTGGCGTGCTCCTCTGCGTGGCGGTGGGCACGGTGCTCACCATGATTCTGCAGTCCAGCTCGGCCACAGTGGGTATCACCATCGCTCTAGCCAGCCAAGGGCTTTTGAATTTGCCGGGTTCGGTGGCCTTGATCTTGGGCGACAACATAGGCACCACCATCACCGCGCAGCTGGCGGCCATCGGATCATCCATCAATGCCCGCCGCGCCGCCAACGCCCATACCCTCTTTAATGTTTTTGGCGTGCTGATCATGGTGGCGATTTTCCATCCTTTCCTGGAACTCGTCTCCTGGGCCACCCGCTTCATGGGGGTTGGACCGGCCGAAGCTGTGGTGGCGCATGAGAAGCCCAACATAGCCCGGTACATAGCCAATTCGCACACCCTGTTCAATGTGATCAACGCCGTATTTTTTCTGTTGATTTTGCCGGTGTTGGTCAAGGCTTCCATCAAGCTTACGCCAGGCAAAGACAAGGCTATTGGCTTGGCGGACTTGGGCAAGCCCAAGTTTTTGGATAACAAGTTTTTGGACAACCCCAGTGTGGCCCTGGCCTTGGCCCGGGATGAGACAGTCAGTATGACCAACATCGCCCAGACCATGTTCCACCAAGTGACCGAGGTGCTGTTCACCCGCAAGCTGGGTCCGCTTTCGCGTTGGCGGCAGAGCGAGGATGCCTTGGATAGCCTCCAGCGGCAGATAACCGAATTTTTGGTCGGCATCAGCCAGGGCGCCATCACCGAAAATGAAAGCCGCGAGATGGCATCCTTGATGCGCATGGCCAACAACGTGGAGCGCTTCGGCGATTCCGTGGAAAACATTGCCGAGCTCATCGAGGAGATGATCGAGGACAACTTGCAGCTCACGCCAGAGGGCATGCGGGATTACCGCGAGATCCGCGATCAGGTGGCCAAGTTCATCGAGCTGGTGATGCGCTCTATGCAGGAGCGCGACCGCGACGTGATGGAGGTGGCCCAGAAGATGGAGGATGCCATCGATGAGATGCGCGAGCGCATGCGCGATAATCACGTCTCCCGCCTGCGCAGCGGCACCTGCACCGTTGACCCCGGCTTGGTGTTCGTGGACATGCTATCCAACTTCGAGAAGATGGGCGACTACCTCTACAACGTATCCCAGGGCGTGGCTGGAGTGCGCTAGGCGTTTTCCTGGCCGGCCAGACTATAAAAACAAAAGGCGGGCGGTCCATCCGGGCCGCCCGCCGTTGTTTGCTATATCTAATTTTTATTGCGTGGCCTTGGCTGCTTGAAACAGGTCCCAGATGGTTTGATCGAAATAAGGCGAATACATGGTGGTTTCGCAGGAATAGTAGTAATAGGAGTTCAGGCCGTTGGCGAAAAGTTCGCCGTTTTGGTTCAGCACCCAAGGCCCGCCGCTGGAACCACCGGTAAAGGAGCTGCCCACGCCCATGGTGCAGGGCGGCCCGGAGGTGCAATCGTCATAGCCCCAGGCCGAGGTGTTTTTGGCCAGCTTGGAGCCATCGAAAGGCGGGTCCGCCGGGTAGCCGTATTGCTGCCAACTGGTGCCGGAGCGCCCCATGTCAGCCTTAAGGCCCAGCCAGCCGAGCTGCTCGCCCAGGTTTTCTGCAATGCGGACAAAGGCCACGTCCCTGGTGGGCAGCTCCAAATACAGCCATTCGCTGGGAGTGGTTATCCCATCGGCATGGCCGGTGCCAAAGGGCGTGTTGCCGTTCAGA
>CAZDRW010000170.1:0-7177 GCA_964507555.1 uncultured Desulfarculaceae bacterium | reverse complement strand
CCAGCGCTCTAGGGGCTAAAAACCGCTCCAGAGGGCGGGGGACTGGAATTGGCATGATCAGCATCAACGCTACGCTGATAGTGCAGATAATCAACCTGCTGGTATTGATCTTTATCCTTAACCGGTTGATGTACCTGCCCATCAAACGCATTGCCGCCGAGCGGCAGGCCAAGATGGAGCAGGGGCTCAAGCAGGCGGCGGAGATTAATGGCGCTAGCCAGGAAGCGGAAACCGCATATCGGCTTGAGCGCCGCCAGGCGCGCGGCCAGGTGCGCGAGCAACTGGAGGGGCAGCGCCGCCAGGCTGACGCCAAGGTTAAGGATATATTGAAAGAGGCCCAAGCGCAGGCCAAAATCCAGCAGGCGGCTATGCTGCAGAACGTGGAGCAGCAGATGCAGGAGGCCAGGGGCGACATCAAGGCCGAGGCCGAGAAGGTGGCCCGCAGCATGGCCCGGTCCGTCCTGGGCAGGGAGGTTGCTTGATGCTGTACCTGCTATGCTACATAGTGGTATTCATTGTGCTCGCGGCTGGGGCTAGCTATTTGGCGGTGCCGCAGCAAGCCGTAGAAACTGCCAAGGAGATGGTCTTTAGGGACTGGTGGAATTTGGGCTGGAAGATAGCCAACTTCCTGGTGCTGGCTTTTTTGATTGTTAAGCTGGCCAAGCAGCCGCTAAAAGACTTTATCAAGAAGCAGCGCCAAACGGTTAACGAGCAGCTTGACGAGATGGAAGAGCGCAAGAAAGAGGCTAAGGCCGAACAAGAGCGCATTGCCCAGATGACGGCGGGGCTGGCCAAGGACCTGGCAGATTTTGAAAAGGCCCTGACCGAGGCCGCGGCCAAGGAGCGCGAGGAAATGCTGGCATCGGCCCAAGAAGAGAGCAAGCTCATCTTGGAGCGGGCGCAAATATGGGCTGAACAGTCCTTGCTCAAAGCCCGAAAGCAGTTGGCCGCCGAGATGTTGGAACAGGCAGCGGAAATCGCCGCCGAAACCATTCAGAAGAACATCAACGACCAGGATCGGCAGAATTTCTTCGAGCAGTTCAACAGCGGCCTGAAGGAGTCGGCCTCGCTTTAGACTCTCGCTGGTCATAGAAGATATCATTGAAGGCCCCCACAATTGGTGGGGGCTTTTCTTTGTTTGTTCCCAGACAAAGCCCGGCGCTTTGTCGGCCGGTCCTGGCGGAGGTACAATGGCTACCACCTGCATACGGCAGCTATCTTTTCCTGTGAGGCCAAAATGAACCTTGTCGAGCACTTTGACGCGGAAATGGAGGTTTCCGCCCTTAGCTATGCAGCCCGCCTCTTGTTCGCCGACCTGGAGCGGGAAGGCATGATCGAACGGGCTTTGGATAGTCTGGCCGATTTGGGACGCAGTGATAGCGTGGGGCTGTTTTTGCTGGATCGCCGCAAGGGAGATTTGATCTGCCAGGGCGGTATGAAGGAAGGCGAGGCTTCGGTGCGCCTTTTACGGGAGCCGTTGATCGGCACTCCAATGCAGGAAGTGGTGCGCAACAAGCGGCCGGCGGTTTACGGGCTGGGCGAGCGCGACGGTATGCCATGGCCGGTGGAAAGCGGCGGCCAACCAGGCCGCCAGTGCTTTTGCGCACCTTTAGTGGGGGCGGATTTCAAGGTGGTGGGTTTAGTCACTTTAGATCATCCCGACAGCATAGTTTTTGAAGCAGCCGAAGCCCAGCCTTTGATTATCTATCTCACCCTATTGGCCTTGGCCTTGGAAGCGGCCCGTCTCTTTCGTTTGGCGGTGACCGATGGGCTTACGGGTCTTTATGTTCGGCGCTATTTTGATTTGCGGCTTAACGAAGAAATGGGCCGGATCAATCGTTACGGCGGGAAGCTGGCCGTCCTGGTGATGGATCTGGACCGTTTCAAGGATATCAACGACACCCATGGTCATGCCTTTGGCGATGAGGTGCTGAAGATAGCAGCGGCCGCTGTCAAGCGGTGCGCCAGGCGGAAAATCGACGTCGCCTGCCGTTACGGCGGCGAAGAGTTGGTTGTCATTTTGCCGGGCATCGACGCAACTGGCGCGCGGGAAGTGGGCGAACGCATAAGGCGAGACTTGGCAGGCCAAAAGCTGCATAGTGCCACAGGGCCGGTGCAGGTGACGATAAGCGGTGGGGTGACAGCGGTTAACGGTCCGACCGAACTATCAGACCAGGATTTGTTCGCCCTGGCCGATCGTGCCCTGTACATGGCCAAGCAACAAGGGCGCAACCGGGTGGAGGTATATAGGAAGTAAGGGGGGCGGAAAAGGCGCTTGATCCAAACCCGGTCCGAAAAAAGCCTACGGTACCCTAGCCCAGAAAATTATCGGTTAGGGTCTTAGGCGCAAGGACGGCGATAAATACCGGCTAGGCTTTCAGCCAGTTCTGCATGATCTGTATATACACTTGGGCGGCCAGCTCAATCTCGGCCAGAGAGCAGTGTTCGTCCGCCTGATGGGCCATGCGGCCAGGTCCCAGGATGATGGCGGGGGGGCTCCCCATGGCTTTGGAGAGCGCCGCGCCATCAGTGAAATAACTGGCCCCGCCGAGCGCTTGTTTGCGGCCGCTCAGCTTGGCCATCACTTCCATCACTTCCTTGATCCAGGGATCATCCGGGTCGCTCATAAGGGCTTCAGAGGCCTTCCAGCTGCTGATTGCCACCTCCGGCCCCAAGGCCTGACCAATCTCGCCAAGCATATCTTCCGGTTTTTGACCGGGTATGAGGCGCACATCCATGCTGAACTCGGCCTTGGCCGGAACCACGTTGGTTTTGACCCCGCCCTGTATGGTGCCCACGCTGAGGGTGCAAGCCCCGAGGAGGGGATGCGGCGGAGCGGCGGGAGTGAAGCCAGCGATTTTGCTTATGGCCCTGGCCGCTTTATATATGGCGTTATCGCCTTCTTCGGGCCGGGAGCCATGCGCCGCTTTACCCCGGGTCTGGGCTCTTATCCACATGGCCCCCTTGTGGCCTACAAAAGGTTGCATGCCGGAGGGCTCCGCTATCACCATGGCGCCGGCAGGGCCCAGGATTCCCAAAGTGGTCAGATGCTCCGCGCCTTGGCAGCCGGTTTCTTCAGCAGAGGTAAGCACTAAAATTATGCCGCCGCGCTGGTTGGCAGAGGCGGCCATTTCGCAAGCCGCGGTCACTATGGCAGCCACCCCGGATTTCATGTCGCTGGAGCCCAGCCCATACAGCATGCCGTTTTCAATATCCCCCGCCAAAGGATCGCGGGTCCACTCATCGGGGTCCGCCGGAACCGTGTCCATGTGCCCGGTGAGGCAAAGGAAAGGTTCGGTTCCCACCCGGGCCACCAAGCTGGGGCGGCCAGCCTCGAACTCGTAGGCAGCCACCTTAAAACCGGCTGCTGCCAAGGTCTCGGCCAGGAAAGGAGCCAAGGCGGCCTCTTTGCCGGGCGGGTTGGAGGTGTCGGTTTGCACCAAACGGCGGGCCAGATCTATGACGTTGATTTTGGACATGACGAGAAGCATAGCGCCGCCCAAGCAAGGACGCAATAAAAAGCCGGCCCGGCTCACCTGAAACCGGGTCTGTTTAGCTAGCTATGATTATATTGCTAGAAGTGGTAGCCGATCCATGCGATGTCGCTTGCGGTGGCTTATCAGGCACCGCCCAAACCAGCGGAAAAGGCTTCCTGCCAAAGCCGGCCTGCTTGGAACGAGGAGCGCACATATGGACCGCTGGCCACCGCCTTAAAACCCATTCCCAACGCTTTTTCGGCAAGCTCGGCAAATCGCTCCGGACTGACGTAGCTTACTACCGGGTGATGGCCCGGGCTGGGGGCCAGGTATTGGCCCAAGGTGAGCAGCGAGCAGCCAGCCTCGCGAAGGTCCGCCAGGACAGCCGCGATTTCTAGGCTGCTTTCACCCAAACCCAGCATCAGCCCGCTTTTGGTGAGCGCGCCGGCCCTGGAGGCCCGAAGCAGCAATTCCAAGGAGCGCTCGTACTTGGCTTGAGGCCGCAGGGCTGGATAAAGCCTGGGCACTGTCTCCAGATTGTGGTTCAAGACTTGCGGTTTTGCCGCCAAGACCCGATCCAACGATTCCGCGCTTCCGCCCAAATCCGATATCAAAGCCTCCACCCCTGCCGTGGGCATTGCTTGACGTAGGGCGGTAATGGTGCGGGCCACGTGTTTCGCGCCGCCGTCTGGCAAATCATCGCGGCTCACCATGGTGAGCACCACGTAGCGCAGACCCAGTTCCCGGGCAGCCTGCGCCACCCTTTCGGGTTCCTTGGGGTCGGGTGGAGCCGGGTTTTGCTTCTGTACCGCGCAAAAGGTGCATTGCCTGGTGCAGGCAGGGCCCAGCAGCAAAAAGGTGGCCTCTCCCCGGCTGAAGCACTCGCCCCGGTTGGGGCAATGGGCTTCTTGGCAAACCGTGTGCAGACCTTGGCGGTTCAGCGAAGCCAACACAGCCCCGGACTTGCCGGCCGGGGCCAGCCTGCGCTTAAGCCAGGGCGGTTTGGCAAGCGGTTGTGTCATGTCGGCGGCTCTCCTCCAGGGCTTGTTCCAGGCGCCATGTGGAATAGCTTAGGCTTAGTTCATGGGCCATTTTTTCAGCCATGAGCCGCCGCAGCTTTGTCTCCTCCTCCGGCCGGCCAAGTTGCTGGGCCAGGCTGGTAATTTGCTGGGACCCCAGGCCGCAAGGGTTAATCAAGCCGAAGAGTTCGGGTTCGGGCCGGTTATACAAGGCCATGCCGTGCAGGGTCACGCCCCGCTTAACCGCCAAGCCGATGGAGGCTATTTTTTGGTCCCCAACCCACAGGCCGGGGTGATCTTCACGGCGGCCGGCTGCGACGCCCAACTGGGCGCAAACCGCAAGGCCCGCCTGTTCCAGACTGCGCACCATGGCGGCCACGCCCAGCCCCAGGCTGGGCAAGTGCATCACCGGGTAGACCATTAGCTGGCCTGGTCCGTGAACCGTAACCAAACCGCCGCGTTCCACCCGCTCCACCGCAACCCCGCGGTTGGAAATTTGCTTAATAGGCAACAGCAAGTCTTTTTCATCTCCCCGGCGGCCCAAGGTTATCACCGGGGGATGACTGGCCAGGATTAAAGCCTCGCCGATTGCTCCGGCTTGACGGGCAGCCGCCAGACCGCGCAGCAGGTCCAGGGCTTGCAGATAGGGCAACAAGGGAGCCTCAATGAGTGAACAGTCATGCATGGGTTAATAGCGCTCACGTTCTCTCTTAGCCTGGTTCATGAAACGTTCATATCCTTGCAGGGCCTCTTGCGCTTTTTCTTTTATGCATTCGATATCGTTCTCAGCGTTTCTCAAGTATTTCTGCATGCAATCCACGTATCGTTCAAGATTCCGGTGGAAGTATTTCCAATCTCTGCGTTCGTTGCCGCTGGGAAAACTTAGCTCGCGGCAGTCTGCTTTGGGATAGAAAAACACATAGTAGTTACTGTCGGAAGCATGCGCATCGGACGCAGCGAGTAATGTAAGTGCCGGCGTCAATAATGTGAATATCGTAAGCAGCACAAGCCAACGCATCAGTCTCCCCACGTTGTAGTTTCAAGACACGAATCTTATATCCATGATTGCGCGCCTTTCACATAGCTAATACTATACTCTAATCGCCGAAAACAACGGGAGGTGGCAGTTGTCCGATACTTATCAGCGCTTGGCCCGGCACTTGGGGCCCTTGCTCTCGGGGTATCCATATAGCGAGAACCTGATTGCGCTGATCAAGGGCGGTTTCAATGAACGAGAGGCCCTGGCCGCCCTGGCCATCCCCAACGACCTGCTGCCCTTGGAGGTGGCCCCTTTTAAAGAGATCCAAAAACGCAGCCAATTGCCAGCGCGAGAACTCTCCGAATTGTTGGAAGGCCTTGCCGCCCGTGGGCAGATTTTCGGCCGCCCCGCCGCGGACGGGGGGCCGGGCTACGCCTTGTTGCAGGTGGGCTATGGCATGCCCCAGAGCTATTTCTGGGGAGGTCAAAGCGATCCCACCGCCCAAAAAATGGCCAAGCTGGTGCTGGGCTATTTCAGAGTGGACACCACCCGCCAAATCTACGGCGGCCGGCCCACCAAGACTTTTCGCTACGCGCCGGCTTCGCTTTCGGTTGATCTGCCCAAGCAAGGGGTGCTGCCCCAGGAGATGATGGAGCCGGTGGTGGCGGCGGCGCAGCAAATCGCCCTTTGCCATTGTCCTTGCCGCACCTCGGCTAAGGTACTGGGCCGCACTGATTGCAATCACAGCCTGGAGGTGTGCCTCAAGTATGATGAGATGGCCGAGTTTGTCTTGGACCGGGGCCTGGGCCGGGCCATCAGCGCGGACGAAGCGCTGGCCGTGCTGAAAGCCTCGGAGGAGGAAGGCCTGGTGCACATGGTGGACAACGCCGAGGGAGCCATCAAGCACACCTGTAATTGTTGCGGTCACTATTGCTGGAACGTGGGCATCCTCCGCAGGCGCAAAATCCCCCGCGATGTGCTTATGGCCTCGTATTTCATCCGGTCCACCGAAACGGAAGAATGCATCGGCTGTGGCGCCTGCGCGGAGATATGCCCGGTGGATGCTATACGCATGGAAGACGACATGGCGGTGGTAGACCAGGATTGGTGCATCGGTTGCGGAGTGTGCGCCGTGCCGTGTCCCACAGGCGCCATCAGCATCGTACGGCGGGTTGATGAGCGACCGCCTGGCACTACCGGGGAATTGTTCCAGCGCATGCAAAAAGAGAGCGATGTGGCTTAAGAAGAGCGGGTTAGAGAACCATTAATAAGATCAAAGATCGCTTCCGGCGCATGGGTTAGAACGCGCACCGACAGCGGGATGGAAGAGCTAAATGCCGGTTACAGTTGGAATTGATGTGGGTTCCATCAGCACTAAAGCGGTGCTCTTGGCCAATGGAAAGTGGCGGAGTGAACTGCGCCCCACCGGGGCCAGCCCCAAGCTGTCGGCCGCTGCCGCGGTTGAGGACTTGCTGCAAAACGCGGGCCTGGAACGCAAGGCGGTGCAGTTCCTTATCGCCACCGGCTACGGCCGGAGCAGGGTGGAGTTCGCCGACAAAAAGATCACCGAAATAACCTGTCACGCCAAGGGCGCGCAATTTCTGGTGCCGGGCACGGACATGGTCATAGATATCGGCGGGCAGGACAGCAAGGTCATCAAGACCGATGGTGCGGGCGGGGTGGTGGATTTCTCCATGAACGAC
>CAZDRW010000169.1:0-7191 GCA_964507555.1 uncultured Desulfarculaceae bacterium | reverse complement strand
CCGTGCGCGAAATGCCGAAGATCGCCATACCGCTCACCCAGTCATTCCTGCGCCCCAAAGGCGCCTCCTTGCCGGAACGCAGGGAGGGAATGAAAAAGGTTCTAGCCGCCGTTTTGTCCACGCTGCGAGATGAGCGCCGGGATCCCGCTAGCGATCCTTTACGCAGAACTCGCCAAGATTTAACATCAGATCTCCCAAGACTTAACTCTCTCGAAGATAACGCCAAGAGCGAAATAGCCACCATTATCGCCCTGGCCCTGGAAGACGCAGCGTCATGAAAACCATGTCCTTCACGCAAGCGGTGGATGACGCGCTGTCGCAGGCCATGGCCGCTGACGAGCGCATCGTTGTTTTCGGCGAGGATGTTCCCCTGCTGCGGCGCGACCTCCTGGTGCGATTCGGCCCCAAACGCGTGCGGGGCGCACCCATCAGCGAAAGCGCCTTTGTTGGGGCCGGGGTGGCCGCCGCCATGGCCGGGCTGCGCCCTGTGGTTGAACTTTACATGGTGGACTTCCTGGGCGTGTGCATGGACGCCCTGCTCAATCATGCCGCTAAAGTAGAGGCCTTTTCAGGAGGCAAATGGACCGCTCCGGTGGTGGTGCGCGCGCCCTGCGGCGGTGGCTATGGCGATGGGGGACAACACGAGCAATCACTTTGGGGGTGGCTGGCGCACATTCCGGGGCTGACGGTTGTGGTCCCCTCCACCCCGGCCGATGCGGGCGGCTTGATGCTATCGGCCTTACAACACGATGGGCCGGTGATTTTCCTGGAACCCAAGCTGCTGTCCGATTCGTGGCTGGAGTTTTTGTGATCTGGCGGCCGCCGCAATGTCCAATACGATGTCCCCGCCAAAGGCGCCAAAGGCCCCGTGCCGCGCAGATGGGAGCCACTACCCTTTGGTAAAGCCGCGCTCAGACGCGAAGGCCAAGACCTAACCATCGTGAGTGTGGGAGTGGGAGTTCACCGCGCCATGGAAGCGGCGGGCCTTTTGCAAAAAGAGGGAATATCAGCGACGGTGCTTGATCTGAAAACCTTGGCCCCGCTTGACAAGGCAGCGCTAAGTGAAGCGGTTGCAAGGACAAGCAGCCTTCTGGTGGTTGATGAAGACTATGAAGGCTTCGGTCTCTCCGGTGAATTGGCGGCAGTTGTGCTGGAGGCGGGTATTGCCTTCAAGTACGCCCGCGTCTGCACCCGGACGACCATACCTTATGCCCGCGGCATGGAAGACCAGGTGCTTCCGAATGTGGAGCGCATCGTCACCGCCGCAAAAGAGCTTCTGGCTTAAAATCGCAAGACAGGCGGCTGACCATATCGATCAGACGCGAATTCAGGTCCAGCAAAGAGAACTATGCCGTGCGCCAAGCATGCGCAAATCACGGCAGAAGGCCGTCCTTCTTGAGCTGGGCCACCACCAAGCCGGTCAGGTCGTCCGTCAGCTGATTAAGGTTTTTGGGGTCCAATATCTCCGAGTGCCCGGTCCAAATCAGCTCCTGGCTCTTCACATCGTACAAATTGCACTCCAGCTGCAGGAAGCTCTTCATGGGCGCGTAATCGCTGCGGTTCACGTAGTGATAAACGCTGGGCACGTAATAGGGCAGCGAGCTGTAGTCCGGGCCGGGCGCGGGCGTCTTGGGATCCTGCATTTTCCGCTCCAAGCCCCGATAGTGCACCACCATCACGCTCTGCACTTTCAACTTGTCTGCTGCGGCCTTCACCACGGTGCCGTCCAGCTTGACGCCCTTGGGCAGCGTCTTATAACTGGGCTCCGCTTTCAGGCCCGCCTTGGTCAGGTCGCGGCAGAACAGGATCTCAAAGGCCTTGCGGGTCTCGAACTCCTTGGCCACGCCCAGCACCAGCACGCTTTTAATGACGCCGCCCTTGTATTGCGCGTTCTTATAGGACTCCTGCATGCGCGAGGTTGCGCAGCCGGTCGCTATGACCACGGACAATAGAACAGCGATAGTGAAAAACCTTCTCATCACGCCTCTCTCTCGGCGGGCAGGCCTAGAAATAGCGGGCCGTGACTTCCTGCCAAGTTCCCGAACTCTTCATGATCAGCTCACAGACCAGGCGCACCGCCCCGCCGCCGCCCGGCTTGGGGGCCACCCAGTGGGCCGCGCTTTTCACCTCGGGCGCGGCATTGGCCGGAGCCAGGGCCAGCCCGGCGGCGCGCATGGGAGGAAGATCGATGAGATCGTCGCCCATGAAGGCCACCTGCTCGGCTGGCAAGCCATGTGCGTTTAGGATTTCCTCGAACACCGGCAACTTGATCTTGCAGTCCTCATGCAGCTCTTCTATGCCCAACTCGCGGGCCCGGATGCGGTTCACCTCGGACTGACGGCCCGAAAGCAGCGCCACCTTGACGCCGGTGCGCTGCAGGAGCTTGAGGCCGTGGCCATCCTGGATATCGAAAAATTTTATTTCGCGGCCCTCGGCGTCGTACACCACCCGGCCGTCGGTCATGACGCCGTCCACGTCCAGGATCAAGAGCTTGATGCGCGCGGCCCGCGCGGCCAAGGTTGGACTTTTCCCAGCCATGGCTACAGACCTCCCCGCGCGGCTTCGTATATATCCATAAGCTTGGCCAAAAGCTCTTCGGTCTGATCCAGCGGCCAGGAGTTGGGCCCGTCGCACAAGGCCTCGTCCGGCCGCGGATGCACCTCCAGGAACACGCCGTGGGCCCCGGCCGCCACCGCGGCCTTGGCCAGGTTGGGCACAAAGCGCCGGTCCCCGCCGCTGGCGGCGCCCAGGCCGCCGGGCAACTGCACGCTGTGGGTGGCGTCGAAGACCACCGGGCAGCCGGTGTCGGCCATTACCGCCAAGGAGCGCATGTCCACCACCAGGTTATTGTAGCCGAAGCTGGAACCGCGCTCGGTGAGCCACACCTGCTTGTTGCCGGTGGCGCGCACCTTGGCCACCACCGGGCCCATGTCGTGGGGCGCCACGAATTGGCCCTTTTTGATGTTCACCGGCTTGCCGGTCTGGCCCACGGCCAACAGCAGGTCGGTCTGGCGGCAGAGAAAGGCCGGCACTTGCAGCACGTCCAGCACCTCGGCCGCCGCCGCCGCCTGGTGGGGCCAATGCACATCGCTCACCACCGGCAAACCGGTGGCCTCCTTGACGATGGCCAACACCCTGAGGCCCTCTTCCAAACCAGGCCCCCGGAAACTGTCGATGCTGGTGCGGTTGGCCTTGTCAAAACTGGCCTTGAAGATAAGGGGCAGATTCAGGCGCTGGCTTATCGCGGCCAACGCCTCGGCCACTTCCAGGGCCAGGTCCGGGCTCTCTATCACGCAGGGTCCGGCCAAAACAAACAAATTGCCCCGGCCAAAGGCCTTGCCGGCGAGGTTGACTTCGGGAACAGGCGGACCCATGCTGCTAGCCTCCGTTTCAGCTTGTGGGACTAATGGCGCGCTGGGTCTAATAATGACCCAAGCCTGATGATAAGTCGAGCCTAGTGCGCCGGTTAAATCGCGCGCAAATATTTAACATAAAAACTATATTCATAGGTCATTGATTTGGTTTAAAATACAGATTAGTAATCTATCCGGAGGAGGCATGAAGAAATTAGCGGCCTGCCTGCTGGGCGCTGTGTTGTGCCTGGTTCTTATCGGCCCTGGCTCATCCATAGCCGGCCTATTGCAGCCCAGCGATCTTGAGTACTTGGGGGCTTTCCGCCTGCCCGGCGGCTCCGGCGGCTCATCCTGGGAATGGAGCGGCGGCGGCCTGGCCTATTATCCGGACGGCGACCCGGGCGGCACGGGCGACGGCTTTCCCGGCTCGCTTTTTGGCATCGGCCACGACTGGCACAACTATGTCTCGGAGATAAGCATCCCGGCTCCGCTGATCTCGGCCAGCAGGAACCCGGCCCAGCTCAACACCGCCGGCACCCTACAGCCTTTTGCCAATCCCAGGGGAGATATAAGCATCCCCGGTGATGAATACGACTTCATCCGGGGCGGCCTGGAATACCTGCCCGCCCGGGGATCCCAAGAGAGCGCCAAGCTCTACTACACCTGGGGCAGGCTCTTCAACTACGAACGCGTGGTTACCCACGGCTGGTGCAACCTGGATTTAGCCAATCCCGATCCGGCCGGCCTTTGGTACGTGGGGCCTCACCGCATGCACAGCGAGGTCAACGATTACCTCTGCGCCATTCCCCAGGAATGGGCCGCGGCCAATCTGGGCGGCATGGAACTGGCCACCGGCCGCTTCCGCGACGGCGGCCTGGCCGGTATGGGGCCGGCGCTTTTCGCCTTCGCGCCCTGGCAAAGCGGCAACCCGCCTCCGCCCGGCGCGGACCTGCCCTATGCGACCCTCCTGCAATACACGGTGGATTTCGACAACACCGACCCCAACCAGACCATGCAGGGCTACAGCCTGGCCGACGAGTGGTCCGGCGCGGTCTGGCTCAGCGCCGGGGACCGCGCGGCCATGGTATTCGTGGGAACCAAAGGTTTGGGCGACACCTGGTACGGCTATCAAAACGGCACCCGGCACGACGATTGCCAGCCTAATTGCCCGGATAGCCTGGGCGAGCGCGGCTGGTGGTCCTCTGAAGCCCGGGCGCGATTCATTTTCTACAATCCAGACGATTTGGCAGCCGTGGCGCGCGGCGAAAGCGCGCCTTACGCGCCCCAGCCCTATGCCTATCTGGATGTGGATCAATACCTCTACAGGTCCAATTATATAAACCAATGGTCACGCCTGGGGGCGGCGGCCTTTGATCGCGGGCGCGGCCTGCTCTATGTGTTCGAGCGCCAGGCCGACGGCGACAAAGCCCTGGTACACGTTTGGAAGGTTAACTAAGCTGGCGGCTGCCCCGGCCTGCTTTTGGGTTGAAGATTTAAAGCGTCCCGTCCGATGAATAGAACGGAGACCGGCCAAGCACTATGGCCGGGAGAGGGAGGGACCTCATGAAACGGAACGCGATAGCCCTGTTTGTGGCGCTGATGGCCGTGTGCCTTTATCTGGCGGCCCCGGCGCCGGCCTGGGCGCTCAATTCAGGCGCGCCGGGCGATACCACCAAGCTCATCTTCATCCACCATTCCACCGGCCAGAACTGGCTGGAGGATTGGCACGGCGGCCTGGGCCAAGCGCTCAGGGACGCCAACTATTTTGTCAGCGACACCAATTACGGCTGGGGCCCTGACAGCATCGGCGACCTCACCGACATCGGCCAATGGTGGATTTGGTACCGCAGCGATGAGCGGGACGCCTATCTGGGTGCCCTTTACGCGGAAAGCGGACAGAACTCGGAATATTCCCGCCGCGATTCCGACCCGGGCGGCGAAAACCAGATCATCATGTTCAAGTCGTGTTTCCCCAACTCCCAGCTGGGCGGCTCCACCGACCAGGTCCCCACCGAGGGCGACAATCCGCTCCGTTGGGAGGACGCTTATTCCGAGCACATGACCGTGGGCAACGCCAAGGGCATTTATAACGATATCCTGGTCTACTTCGCCGAGCGCCAGGACAAGCTCTTCGTGGTCATAACCGCCCCGCCGTTGTCCGGCGCCGAAACCGACGGCGCGCATGCGGCCAATGCGCGGGCCTTCAACAATTGGCTGGTGAACGACTGGCTTAGGGACTATCCCTACCGCAACGTGGCGGTGTTCGATTTCTATAACGTGCTCACTAACTCCGCCAACCATCACTGGGTGCAGGGCGACGAGGTGCAGCACATAGTGGCCAGCGGCCAAAACACCTCGGCCTATGCCAGCGACGAATACGACAGCCACCCCAACCCGGTCGGCGACCAAAAGGCCACCTCCGAGTTCATCCCGCTTTTGAACGTCTATTATCATTGTTGGAGGGGCAGCGGCGATTGCCCTCCCCGCTGATATCGGGAAACCCGGTAGGCCGGGCAGCATAGCCCGGCCTACCAAAATAAACTCATCTGTGTTGCGCAATGCCGGGATGCCCCCTGTCTGGGAGGGGGGGCATCCCGGCCTTCATGGGCCGGGTCTTTTGTTCTTGGCGCAGTGGATTCTAGAGCTTGGGCATGACGTATTTCTTGGCCGCGTCCACGCACAGTTTCTTGCGATGCTGGGAAATCATTTGGCTCAGCTTATCTCTGCCGCCTTGCACGCTGATCTTCTTTAGGTCGTTCACCTTTAGCTGCAGATAAGCACCCTTGGCCAAGATGTGGAGCGTGTCGCCTTTGGGATTCCAATAAGCCTTGTCGCCCAGGCCCGCTATCTCCTCCAGGGGCGCTCCGGCCTTGCTGCCCGCCTTTTGCAAGCGGGCATAGTAATCCGCGGGCGATGCGAACATGCCGCCCTTCATGGTCTCCTTGCTGAAGACCATAAGCTGCACCACGCCCACGCCGCCCCGTTTGGCCAGGGGCGCGGCTGTGTAGTAAACGCACTTTTCGCCCGCGGCCATGCCCACCACCTTGCCGGTGCGGGCATCTTTAACCGGCTCGCCCAAGATGGCGGCAGCCTTGTCCTTGGTTATCAGGGAGCAAGGTTTCAAATCCCCGGCCAGAGCGGGCGCGGCCAAAGCCAGCAGCAAAAAAATGGAAGTGAATATCAACAGGGGCTTAAGAGGCTTCATGCAATTTCTCCGATTCAGCTATGGGTTGCCAAAGCCGGGACGGGCATGAGCGCATTTTAGCGGTAAGCAGGCGCGGGAAGCAACCAAGCCGCCCAATAGCCTGCATTTTTCAGGTTAACCCGGGTTAGGTGGAACTACCCGCCAATTGGGCGAGCTTGCGTTCCTTGGCGGCCCAAAGGTCGTTCAAGAAGCCTTCCATGTAAGAGCGGAAGCCCTCATCGCGCAGGCGTTCGTCGGTGATAAGCCCCGCCAGCTTGCGCTCCTCCACGTGCACCACCACCTGCCGCCCTTTGGAGCAGATGAATTCCCAAAAAGAACCGGCGCCGCCGGGATAGGCGATGGTTACGTCCAGGATGCTGTGCAGGCAGTCGGGCATGGCGTTTAGCACCGTGGTCACGCCGCCGGCCTTGGGTTTCAGCAGGTTGGCGTATTGCGAGGCCTGGCGCTTTTGCTTGTACAGGGTGAAGCGGGTGCCTTCCACGAAATTCATGATGGAAACCGGTATCTCGCGGTATTTGGCGCAGGCCCGGGTGACGTATTCCAGGCTAGTGGGGCCTGCCTGTCCGCCAGCGGCTTTGGTTTTTTGGGCCCCGCGTTTGACAAAGGGAAAGTCCAGGGCCCACCAGGCTTGGC
>CAZDRW010000168.1:0-7195 GCA_964507555.1 uncultured Desulfarculaceae bacterium | reverse complement strand
AAAGGTGGGCAAGGAACCCCGCCGCGGCACCATCGACCCACTGTTCACGCCGCCGCAAGGCCTTTCGCCGGCCTCCTCCCGCTTCATCATGCAGATGGGATTTGATAACAAGGCCTTTGCCGCGGCGGTGGTGGACATGGCGGTCAAGGGGTACCTTGCCATCAAGGAAGACAAGGATAAGGAGTTCACCTTGCTGCGTCAGTCCGGTCCAGCTCCCAGAGCCCTTTCCAAGGGCGAGGGCCGCATGGGCGCGGAGCTGTTCCAAAGCAGCACCAGCCTGCCGCTGAAAAACAAAAACCATCGCCGGGTGAGCGGCGCTTTGAACGCGCTCAAAGAAACCTTGCAAGAGGAATACGAGAAGGCCAACTTCAACACAAACGGCCTTTATCTGCTGCCCGGCATTGTGCTCAGCCTGCTGACCCTGGTGTGCATGGTGCTGCTGGCGCCCAATCCGGGAGGAGCGGCGGGCATCAGCCTATGGCTGACCATCTGGAGCCTGGGCTGCTATTTTCTGGCCATCATGGTGGGCAAGGCCTGGCGCGCCAGCCGGGGAACCATAAGCGGCATGGGAGCTTTGGGCATCACGCTATTTGCCCTGCCCTTTTTCCTGGGCGAAATACTGGGCCTGTATATGCTGTCCGAGTTCGTGACGTTCTGGGCCGGGATCATGATCCTCATAATAGTGCTGCTCATGCCTTTGTTCGCCTTCCTGCTCAAGGCCCCCACTCAAGGCGGCCGGCGGCTCATGGATAAGATCGAAGGCTTCAAGCAGTATCTTTCCGTGGCCGAGCAAGAGCGTTTGGATATGCTGCACCCTCCGGAGAAAACACCGGAACTCTTTGAGCGCTACCTGCCTTATGCCCTGGCGCTGGATGTGGAGCAGGAATGGTCCGAACAGTTCAGCGAGGTGCTTAATCAAGCCGGCGCCAAACCTTATGAGCCCTCTTGGTATTCGGGAAGCTCCTGGAACCGTAGCGGCTTTGGCAGCCTGGCCAGCAGCTTGAGCGGGGCGCTGACCGGAGCCATCTCGTCCTCATCATCGGCGCCGGGCTCCAGTTCCGGCAGCGGCGGCGGGGGGTCCTCGGGTGGCGGCGGCGGTGGTGGCGGCGGTGGCGGCTGGTAGAGGGACCGGATTACTTCCCAACCGCGGTGCAAGGCATATGGTAAAGGCATGATCTACAGCAGCGTGGGATATTGCGGCTGTGGTCATGAGATTTGGATCGAGTATCTGCGGGGCGATAACGGCTGGAAGCCACGTTTTTCCGACCAGGATCACCCGGACCTGGAGCGCTGCCCCAATTGCGGCGCCAGGTTAACTGAGGACCGGTTGGAATCCAAATAACAAGCCGCACCCGGCCTTTCCGGCGTTTTGTGCTAACCAGCAGGGGCGCGCCCCTGCTTTTGCTTGCGAAGATATCGAGACGGCCTCTATTCAAAAAGCGCCTTGTGCAAAACAGGCACCGCGCGGTCAATATCCTTGTCGTCCAGTACCACGGAAAAGTTGATGCTGTCCTTGCCAAAGGAAAGCATATCAACCCGCACTTCCGCCTCCGCCAGGGTGGTTAGAACCCGGGCGCTCACGCCCTTGCGTTCGGCCAGCTTACGGCCCACCACCACCAGCACGGTCTTGCCCTGCTGCAGTTCGCAGGCACCGATGGCCGACAGCTCCCGGAGGGCCTTTTTCGCCCGCGCTAGCTGGCTGGTGGTCAAGGAAACACTGATCTCCGAGGTGGAGACCACGTCAACCACCACGTCGTGCCTGGCCAGCACCTCGAACACCCTGGCCAAAAATCCCGCCTGGGCCAGCATGCTGGTGCTGGAAATGGTAAGCACCCCCTGGTTCTCCTTGTAAGCCACACTGGTGACGCCGTCGTGCTTAGGATCGCCCTTTTGGTTGATTACCGTTCCGGGATGTTGAGGCTGGTTGGTGTTCAGGACCCGCACGGGAATGCCGCCTTCCATAGCCGGCAACAGGGTGGAGGGGTGCAACACCCGTCCTCCGAAGCGCGCCAATTCCGCAGCCTCGTCAAAACGCATTATCGGTATATTGCGCGCTTGGGCGACCACCGAAGGATCGGCGGTCATAACGCCGTCGGTGTCGGTCCAGATCTCCACCTCATCGGCCTTTAGGGCGGCACCCACCAAGGTGGCCGTGAGATCCGAACCGTTGCGGCCTATCGTGGTGATCTCCCCGTCAGGGGTCTTGCCCACGAAACCGGTTACAATGGGCACCACGCCGGGGGGAACCTCTTTTGCGAAAGTCTCCCGCATGTTGCGCTCGAAACCGGCAAGAGGCCGCGCGGAGCCGAAGTTGGCGTCGGTGATGAAGCCCAGATCCCAAACATCGTAGGCCTGGCTTTTCAAGCCCTGACGGGTGAAGAAATCGGCGATGCAGCGCACCGACATGCGTTCACCGAAACTGGCGATATAGTCTAAGCTGCGAGGGCTCAATTCGCGCACCAAGCCGATGCCGCGCAAAAGGTCGCTTATCTCCTGAAAGAGATCAGTCAAAAGATCGGGCGGGCAATCCAGGCCGGCCGCAATTTCCGACTGCAGATCGATGACATCGGGCAACTCATAATGGCGTTGCACCGCGCCCCGGGCGGAATTTACCAGAGCGTCGGTCATGCCTTTGTGCGCGGAGCAAACCACCACCGGTTTGCGGTCCAAACGGCCCTGTACGATCTCCATCACCTTTTCGATTTGGGCCCGATTGGCCACCGAACTGCCACCAAACTTCATCACGATCATGATGCTGCTACCTCGTCAAAAACGGTTGTCAAAATACGGCTAACCTCACCGCTTGCTTCCGGGCGTTGCGCGGAAAGGATACCCCGCCAAAACAAGATCAGCGAGTGAGTCATCATTGATATAGAGAGGTTTTACCGTGTTTTATCATCAGCTGGCCACACATTCTCGTTGCTTAAATTATGTAAATTTCTTTTGTAATAATATAGTAAACTAATATCTAGTTAACCCCCTTCGCCGAACAAATCCAGCCTGCCCCCTTACCTGCTAAATATTGCAGCGCGGGTGCCATGGGAAAAAGACTTTCCGACGCAACCAAAGACGAACTGGAATCTCTGCGCGCGCGCGTTGCGCAACTGGAAAAAGAAGAGGAACGTTACCGCAGTCTGGTAGAAAAAGCCAGGCTGGCCATAGTCGTTGCCCAAGATGCCATACTCAAATACGTAAACCCTCAGGCCTGTGAACTGGTCGGACGTTCCGCTGATGAGCTTTTGTCCAAGCCCATGGAGGCCTTCGTTCATCCCCACGACCGCGAGTTGGTGATGGAGCGCCACAAAAGGCGTCTCACGGGGGAAGACGTGCCGAAAACCTATTCCTCACGGGTGCTGCATGCCAACGGCTCGGCGCGTTGGGTTGAGATCAGCGTAAGGGACATGAATTGGGACGGCCGCCCGGCCACTTTGGCTTTACTCACCGACATCACTGACTGGATGGACGCGGGTAAGGCCTTGGCCGCCAGCGAAAAACGCTACCGGCTGTTGGCCGAGCACTCTTCTGACGTCATCTGGTCCTTTGATTTAAGCAAACAAAGGCTGAGCTATGTAAGCCCGTCAGTGGAAAAGATTTTCGGCTACACCATAGATGAAGCCCTGAAAATGCCCCTGGAGGTATGGAATACATCAGAGTCCGCACAACTCTTATTCGCCACCTTGGCGGAAGAGCTTGAACAAGACCCGGCCGACAACCAGCACCGCACCCGTGAAGTTGAATTGGAGCAATTTCATAAAGACGGCCGGGTCATTCAGATCGGCATCGTTGCCTCCTTTGTCCGCGACGCTAATGGCAGGCCCACCAGCGTGGTGGGAGTATCCCGCGATATCAGCGATCGCAAAAAAGTCGAAAACGCGCTAAAGGACCGGGAGGCGCTTTTGGCCAGCATCTACCGGGCCGCTCCGGTGGGCATAGGCGTGGTGAATGCCGAGCGGACCATCACTTGGGCCAACGATCACTTGGCCGAGATGACCGGCTATAGCCTTAAGGAGCTTACAGGCATGCCCGCCAGGCAGCTCTATTCCAGCGAAGAAGAATACCTGCGAGTGGGACGCGAGAAACACTCTGATGTTCGCGCCAAAGGGGTGGGTGCGGTTGAAACCGTGTGGCGGCGCAAGGATGGATCGTTGTTTGACATTAAGCTCAGCTCCGCCTATCTGCAAGAAGGCAACTTCAGCCAGGGGCTGGTATTCACGGTTTTGGACATCAGCCGCCAGAAACAGGCCGAAGCCGGGCTAAAATCATCCTTCGAGCATATCAAAATCTTATACGACCGCTCGCCGGTCATGCTTCATTCCCTAGACCGGAATTACAGCCTGATCAACGTCAATGACCGCTGGCTGGAAGTGATGGGCTACCAAAGGGGAGAAGTGATAGGAAGACCGTTAAGCGACTTCCTCACGCCCGCCTCGCGTGATTACTCACGCGACAAGGTTTGGCCCCAGTTCCTTGAGTCAGGTTTGGCCAAAGACGTCGCCTATCAGATGGTGAAGAAGAACGGCGCCATTATTGACGTTCTCATAAACGCAACTTCGGAAAGAGATGCTGACGGTAAAGTCTTGCGCACAATCTCCGTGGTGGAGGATGTGACCCAGCATAAATTGACCGAAAGGGACCGGAAGTTATTTGAAGAAAAATTCGAAAAGGCCTTCAAGGCAAGCCCGGTTTGGGTTTCCATCACCTCTATTGAGGATGGACGCTTCCTGGAGGTGAATGACACCTTCACCAACATCTCCGGTTTTACTCGTGAGGAAGCCATCGGGCGGACTTCCCATGAACTTGGTTTATGGCAGGAGCCCGATGAGCGGCAACGCGCGGTGGACCTGTACCGCCGACAGGGCTTCTTCCGCGATCTTGAGATGAAGATGTGCTACAAGGACGGTAAAGTCCACACCTTGCTTTGGTCGGCAGACCCCATCAAATACGGAGGCGAAACCTGCTGGATCAATGTTTTAATCGATATCACCGAGCGCAAGGAGGCGGAGCGCGCGCTGAAGGAAAGCGAAGAGAGGATCCGCCTCCTGTTTGAGCAAATGGTGAGCGCTTTCGCGCTTCACGAAATAATCTGTGATCAAAACGGCCAGCCGGTTGATTACCGCTTCTTGGAGGTCAACCCGGCATTCGAGCGCCACACCGGAATGAAGCGCGAACAGGTCATCGGGAAGCATGTCAGCGAGCTTTTGCCCACCATTGACAAGGAGCTTGTTGATATCTACGGGAGAGTTGCGCTCACCGGCCAGCCCGAGCAATTCGAGCATTACTCGCGGGACCTTGACAGGCATTATGAGATATCGGCTTTCAGCCCGCGTCAGGGCCAGTTCGCTGTTACTTTCAGCGACATCAGCGAGCGTAAAAAGGGTGAAGAGCAAAGAGAAGCCTTGGAAGCCCAGCTGCGCCAAGCGCAAAAAATGGAAGCCATCGGCACCTTGGCCGGAGGCATTGCCCACGACTTCAACAATATTCTGGCCTCGATCATAGGGTATTCCGAATTAGTAATGGCAGACCTTCCGGAAGAGGGGGAACTGGGCAACAACGCGGCCCAAGTGGTGCAGGCAGGGCTAAGGGCCCGCGATTTGGTCAAGCAAATATTGGCCTTCAGCCGCCACAGTGAGCCACAACGCGCTTTTTTGCAACTGGGCTCTTTGCTCAAAGAGTCGCTCAAGCTATTGCGCTCCACCCTTCCGGCCACCATACAGGTCATCACCCATATACCCCGCAACGAACCCACCATACTTGCCGACCCCACCCAAATCCAGCAGGTGCTCATGAACCTCTGCACCAATGCGGCCCAGGCCATGCACCCTCAGGGCGGGCAACTAAAGGTGGAGGTGTATGAGGGAGATCTGGCGGAAGGCGATCTGAGCGCCGCTTGGAGCCTTGAGCCGGGCGCCTATCTGGTGATGGAAGTTTGTGACACCGGCCAGGGCATGGAGCCCGCGGTGCTAGACAAGATCTTCGAACCCTACTTCACCACCAAGGAACCCGGGGAGGGCACTGGTCTGGGATTGGCCGTGGTGCACGGCATCGTCGCCGCCCATGGCGGCGCTTTGCAGGTGCAAAGCGAAAAGGGAAAGGGCAGCACCTTCCGGGTTTATCTCCCCGTAGCCGAAGCAGGCCAAGCGCAAGCGGAAGCGCCGTCTCCCGCACCCTTGACTGGCGGGCATGAAAGCATCCTGTTTGTGGACGACGAGGAAAGCCTCTGTTCAGCCTGGGCCATCAGGCTGCGCAGGTTGGGTTATGAGGTGGAAACCTATCGCGACCCAGTGCAAGCCGAAGCAGCCTTCCGCGCAAACCCGGCCGGCTTTGATATCTTGGTGACCGACCAGACCATGCCCGGCCTTTTGGGCTCCGAACTGGCCAGCCGTCTCTTGGATATCTCGCCTTCGCTGCCCGTTATCCTGTGCACCGGCTACAGCCAGATTATCGACGAGCCCCAGGCGCGGGCCATGGGAGTGGGCGCCTTTCTCATGAAGCCCTACACTTCCAGCCAGCTAGCCCAAACCGTCCGCGAGCTTATGGATCAGAAGCCTTCCCGCTCAGTCGAGAACAGCCAGTCTAAAGATTAAGAAGCTTGCTCCCGCCAGCGGGCCAACATCAGCCTGTCTTCGGTTGAGATGGAGGTGATGTGCAGAACATGAACCCGGCCGTGCCGACCGTCTTTTACCGCTGAAACCTTGGCGTAAATGTCTTCGAAACAATGGGCCTCCGCGCAAAGGTCCAGGACCAATTTAAGGTTGCTGGCCAAATCCAGCTCCGCCGGCAGGCTTACCTCCAGCACCCCTTCTCCCAGGGCCGTGCTGAAACCGCTCATTCCTTTCTCCGCAACCATTTTGCCGCTGACCAGATAAGCGGTAAGCGGCACCTCCCACGGCACCATCTCCTGAGCTATAGGTTCCTCGGGAAGGCGCAGGTCGTACGGCGGCCCCATGGCCAAAACAGGATGGCTCACCAGGGGCTGGCTGAACCCTTTCATCATGTTGGTTTGGGCCGGTCCGGTGCTCACCAAGTCTCGGACCCTTTCAAGGGTGGCCTGACCGATCAAAACCTGGCTGCCCACAGTCAAGGATTCCAGGCGGGCGGTCAGGTTTACCGGCGAACCCACCACTCCGTACTTGAGCCGTATCTCCGAACCGATATTTCCCGCCACCACCGAACCGGTGTTGAGGGCGATCCCCAT
>CAZDRW010000167.1:0-7197 GCA_964507555.1 uncultured Desulfarculaceae bacterium | reverse complement strand
GGCGCAACTCCTGGCCGCCCGTGCCAATTTGGACTCGGCCCAGGGGGGCTATTGGCCCAGCCTCAACGCGGAAGGCGCTTACAGCTGGGCGGACACGGATTTTCCCTTGGACTCGGCCTGGCAAGCCGGCCTGGCGCTGCAGTGGGACCTATTCACCGGCCTCCGCACCAAGGGCCAGGTCGACCAAGCGCGCGCGGGCATCATGAAACTAAAGGCGCAGATTAGGGACCAGGAATTGGCTGTGAGCCAGGAAGTCTCCCAGAACTACCTGAACCTGCATGAGGCCAGCGAGAGCATCGACACCGCGGCTTTGGGCCTCAAACAGGCCCAGGAGAACCTGGCCTTGGCGCGGGGCCGCTACCGTACCGGCGTGGGCAACGCCATTGAGTTCTCCGACGCCGAAGTGCTCGCCACCCAGGCCAAGAGCACCCTGGTGCAAGCCAACTATTCCTATCTGCAAGCCCTGGCTGAATTGGAACGCTCCGTTGGAGGAGGACCGCTGAAGTGAGGTTTTCGCCCGCGGGCTTTAAGGCGGTCACCCTGCTTGCCCTTCTGGCCTGGGCCTTGGCAATGATCCCGCCGGCAGCTTCCGGGCGGTCGGATAAAGAAGTCGACCAGCTCATCATCAATTCATCGGCAAAATTCCGCACCACAGCCAGGTTAAGCGAGGCGGAAGGCATCGCCCAGTTGCTCGCCCTGATTCCAGGAGCTGATTACGAGGAGATCTGGGCCTATTTGCCCGTTCTTGAACGCTGGGTCGAGTTGGGCTGCTGCGAACGTCAGACCCAAAGGGGCAACTACGTGGACCTGGATGGCCATGTGCTGACCCTCATGGCGGCCCATCCCTTTCTTGCCATCTATCATATCCACACTCCCACCCATTTCATCAGGGAAAACAATCATCAAAACCGGCGCCTGCTGAAACAGGCGGAAGAATCAGTGGCGACCCTGGTCAATTTGGCGCTTAAAAGGCTAGCCAAGGACCCGTTTGTGCTAAAATTTGACCCATTACGATAAATTGCTTTATTGAAGGTAAGCGTTGCCCGCTTATTTTCCATGCGATAAGCTAGTTAGGTAAACTCGATTAATTTCCTTTCACTTGGTAACCGCCTGCCTTGCCTGTAACTGGGTGCATTAAATGAACCAACAACCGGAACTTACCCCGCCCCAGATCGTCGATCCAGGTTCCTTGCGCATTTTAGTGGCCGAGGGTGAGCGCCCCCTGCGTCAAGCCTTGGTGAGCATGCTCAAGGAACTGGGCTACGAAACCATCATAGAGGCGGTGAACGGCAGCGACGCCTGGACCAAGCTTCGCAGACATGGCGCGGATTTCGTGATCGCCGGCTGGCATATGCCGGAGATGAACGGCATGGCCCTTTTAAAGATTATGCGGACTGACGACGCCTACTTCTCGGTGCCGCTATTTTTGGTGACCCCCAATATCGACAAGAGCCAGGTTATAGAGGCCGGCGAGGCCGGCGTTACCGACATTATTCTTTTGCCTCTTGCCAAAGAGACCCTGGAACGTAAACTGAGCATCCTTTTCCAGGCCTCACCCGAGCCCGCTTTCCAGATGGCCGAAAAGTACTTCCAGGAAGGCCTGGAATTCATGAACCAAGGCCATTGGGAAGAGGCGCTCTCCTGTTTCCAGCAGGTGCTCACGGCCCATGAAAACGCGGAAGTCTATTACAACATGGGCTACATAAAGACCGCCCAAGGACGCTACGAAGAGGCGATCCAGTACTTCCGGCGCGCCACCCAAATCAAAAACGATTTCGCCCGCGCCCATCAAAAAATGGGCGAGTGCTACTTGGCCTTGGAACGCCCCCGGCTGGCCCAGCAAAGCTTTCAAAATGCGGCCGAGATATATATGGAAAAGCAGATGGACGATCATGCCGAGCAGGTGCTCAAGGAAGTCCTGAAGCTCAATCCGGACACCATAAATGTCTACAACAACCTGGGCATCATTTACCGCCGCCAGAAGCGCTATCAAAATGCGATAAACAAATATATGAAGGCAGTGAAGGTCAAACCCAACTATGAAAACATTTACTACAACATGGGCCGAACCTACTTTGACATGCAGGAATACGAAAACGCCGAGGTGGTCCTGAAAAAGGCGCTGGAAATAAACCCCGGATTCACCGAGGCCAAAAGCATGATCAAGAACATCGAGCTGCGCCAAAACCCCTGAGGCCCGGCCTTCTCGGCCTGGGAAATGAGCCTTAAGCCCGCATGTGTTCCGTTAATAACAAACCTGCGCACATGACGGGCTACCGTCCGGGCTACATTGGCCGCATCGTTGAGGCTCATGCCGTCTATTACCATCAGAACTGGGGCTTCGATGTCAGCTTTGAAAGCCAAGTGGCCCGGGAGCTTTCCGAGTTCATCGACCGCCTGGATCCAAAGCGCGATCTTTTCCAAGTAGCCTTGACCGGCCCCGCCTTTGCCGGCAGCGTGGTGGTAGACGGCGGCCTTGAGCAAAGCGCCGCCCGTTTGCGCTGGTTTATTGTGGAACCCGGTTTATGGGGCCGGGGGGTGGGCTGGTCCCTGTTACAAGAAGCTGTTGCTTTCGCCAAGCGGGCGGGCTATGGGGAGCTATACCTCTGGACCTTCGCCGGGCTGGAAGCCGCGCGTCATTTGTATGAGCGCGCGGGGTTCATGCTGGCGGAGGAGCATCAGATTGATAAATGGGGAGCTTCCCTCAACGAACAAAAGTATGTGCTGCGCTTGTGAGCCCGGCAATGCTCCGTGAAATCGCGGTGACTTTTGCTTAGAAAGCTGGGTGAGGGCTGTGCCCCGTAGACAACATAGGTTATGTTTGCCCTAGGCAGCCCTTGACCGATCCGCTTGTCCAAGGGAGATAAATATGAGTTCGTTGGCTGAATCCCGCAAGACCAAGATCGTCTGCACCATGGGGCCCGCCAGTTCGGACGACCAGGTGAAAAGCCGCATGATCCAGGCCGGCATGGACGTGGCCCGGCTTAACTTCTCTCACGGCGATCATGTCGGCCATGCCCATGCGATTGAGCAACTTCGCCGCATCGGAAAAAAGTTGGGCCGCGATATCGGCATATTGCAGGACCTGGCCGGCCCCAAGATACGCCTAGGCATTGTCAAAAACGAGCCGCGCGAACTGGCCCCCGGCCAGGAAATAACCCTGGTGCCGGGCAGCCAGGCTCCGGGGGACGAGCTGCCGGTCAACTATCCCTATCTTCTGGAAGACGTCAAAGAGTTCGACCGGATCCTCTTGGCCGATGGAATGGTGGAGCTGAAAGTCGTCCGCAAATTAGAGGGCCGCATCATTTGCAAGGTGGTGGTGGGAGGCGACATCAGCTCGCATAAGGGCGTCAATCTGCCCACCAGCTCATTGCGCATCCCGGCTTTTACCGAAAAGGACCGGGTTGATTTGGCGATGGGCATCGAGGCAGGAGTTGATTTCGTGGCCATGAGCTTCGTGCGGCATGAAAACGATCTCACCCCGCTACTGGATATTATCAACCATGCCCCCCAAAGGCCTCTCTTGATCGCCAAGATAGAAAAGCCCGAGGCAGTGGATCGCATCCAGGAAATCCTGGCCGTGGTGGATGGGGTGATGGTGGCGCGCGGCGATCTGGGCGTGGAGATGCCCCTGGCCGAGGTTCCCATCATTCAAAAAAGCATAATCCGCCAAGCACGGAGGGCGGGCAAGGTGGTTATCACCGCAACCCAAATGCTGCGCTCCATGATCGACAATCCGCGCCCCACCCGGGCCGAGGCCGCCGACGTGGCCAACGCCATTTTGGACGGCACCGACGCGGTGATGCTCTCCGAGGAGAGCGCGGTGGGCAACTATCCGGTGGATGCGGTGCGAATTCTGGACAGCATAGCCAAGGCCACCGAGCCCAGCCTTGACGCCCAGCCGTTTCTCAAGGAGCCCTTCAGCAAGCTCCTGCCGCTCTCCGAGGCGGCCATCAGCCGGGCGGCCTGCTGGCTGGCCGAGGACATCCACCCGGCGGCCATCGTGGCCTCCACCAGCAGCGGCAACACCGCCCGGCTCATCGCCCGCTACCGCAGCCGGTTCCCCGTGGTGGGCATGACGCCTTCCCAAGCCACCTGCCGGCAGCTGAACCTGTCCTGGGGGGTGATTCCCGCCTTGATCCCGCGCTATGACGACACCGACGAGATGTTCGCCATGGCCAGGGCCTGGATAGCCGGCAAGGGTTTGGCCGGCCCCGGCGACCGCCTGATCATCACCGCCGGCATCCCCTCCGGAGTACCCGGCACCACCAATCTGGTTAAAGTAATGGAAATGAATTAAAAACCGCCTCCGCCGCCCTTGGGGCCTCTCTGTTTAGCAAACAAGCCAAAACTCTAGGTTGACAGGCAGTCCTGTCGCTACCTATAGTAGCTATAAATTAGCTAAATTTGGCTATGTTCTAGCTAAATTTTCCTTCGCCGCAGCCAAAGAGGAGGACACCATGCTGGGAATCGCCAGCCCTGAATTAGCCTTGGCCTTCATTCTCTGCTTAGCCGCGTCTGCCTTATGCGTTGTCTACGGCATCATCAAGTGGAACGACACCGGTCCCTTGAGCATGGAAATGCAGGACTTGCCCGACAGCGAATAACCCCAATTCCATTTCGATCCATCGCTGACTGACGACAGCGCAGCCGCCATTGGCGCGCATCCCCGCACTGGAGCTGTTATGACCATCAAGATCATTTTGGCGCTCTTATACCTGGTGATCGTGTTCTATTTCGCCTTCAAAGGCTGGCGGGAAACCCGCCAAGCCAGCGACTACATGCTGGCCGGCCGCCAGATGAACCCCTTTGTCATGGCCATGAGCTATGGCGCCACTTTCATCTCGACCTCGGCCATCATCGGGTTCGGCGGCGCGGCCGGCATGTTCGGCTTTCCCCTCTTATGGCTGACGGTGCTGAACATCGTGGTGGGCGTCTTCATCGCTTTCGTGTTTTTCGGCAAACGCACCCGCCGCATGGGCCTCACCCTGGACGCCCACACCTTTCCCGAACTCTTGGGCCGTCGCTATGGGTCCCGTTTTGTGCAGGGCTTCGCCGGCCTCATCGTCTTCCTGTTCATTCCCGTTTATGCCGCCGCCGTGCTGATAGGCATCTGCCGAATGATTGAGGTTAACCTGGACATCAGTTTCAGCCATGCCCTGGTCGGCTTCACCATAATTTTGGCGGTGTACGTCATTACCGGCGGTTTGAAGGGGGTGATGTACACCGAGGCGTTCCAAGGCACGCTCATGTTCGCCATGATGCTTATCCTGGTGGTGTTCACTTATTATCAGCTGGGCGGCGTGGTTGAGGCCCACCAGGCGCTCAGCGACCTGGCGCCTCAAATGCCGGAATACTTGAAGCAAGGCGGCATGCTGGGCTGGACCCAGGGAGCCGAGTTCGCCTCGCCCCTCTGGCTGGTCATCTACACCACCATCGTGTGGGGCGTGGGCGTGGGCGTCCTGGCCCAGCCGCAACTTGCGGTGCGCTACATGACGGTGAGCAGCGACCGCGAGTTGAACCGAGCGGTCCTCTTCGGCGGCGTTTTCATCGTGGTCATGACCGGCGTCGCCTTTGTGGTGGGTGCGCTCTCTAACGTGGTGTTCTTCAAGAGCCAGGCCTTTGCCGGCAAAATCGCCATCGAAGCGGCCGGCGGCAACATGGACAAGATCATCCCCTTGTTCGTATCCGACCTCATGCCGGAATGGTTCGGCGTGCTGTTTCTGTTGGCCATGTTCGCCGCTGCCATGAGCACCTTGGCCAGCCAGTACCATGCCGGCGGCACCAGCCTGGGCCGCGACTTCTATGAGAAGGGTCTGGGAGTTTCAGTGGTGGATCCTCTCAAGGTTAACCGCACCACCGTGGGCATCATCATCCTAATCACTACCATCTGGGCCTGGGTGCTGCCGCCCTCCATCATCGCCAAGGCCACCGCCTTTTTCTTCGGCCTCTGCGCGGCGGCCTTTTTGCCCTGCTTTTTCCTGGGGCTCTATTGGAAAGGCGTCACCCGCGCCGGAGCCATTGTTTCCATGGTGGGCGGTCTATGCATAAGCTCTTTCTACCTGCTGTTCGTGCATAGCGCTGAATCCGGACCGCTGGGCCTTTGCCAAGCCGTATTCGGGGTGGACAGCCTGGCGCTTTGGGCGCAAAGAGGCTCCATGCTCTGGAAGCTGCAATTCGTGGACCCCAACATCGTGGCCATGCCCATCTCCTTGTTGCTGGCCATTCTTGTGAGTTGGGCCACGCCCAAGTTGGACCCCAAGCACATCGCCTTCTGCTGGAAGCGGCTCTAGAGTCTGATAGACCGCAACCAACTCGCTAAATTAGCACGAAAAGAACTCAGGCCCCGGACCAATCCGGGGCCTGAGCCGTTTATGCCTTGAATGCCGCTGCGCCGCCTATTTCACGGTGAAGGCGAGCTCGCCCAGGCCGCCGGTGTAAACGGCCTTATAGGAGCCGGGCTTGCCGGGATACAAAGGCCCCAGGGACCCGGTGATGACGAACATGCCTTTCTTGATGAGGCCGCCGTGAGCGCGGGCGTTGTTGAGGGACCAGGCCAGGGCCTTCCATTGATCGCCCAGGGCCGCCCTGCTGGGTACGGCCTTGCCCACGTCCTTGCCGTTCATGACCAGCTTGCCGGTGAGCTTGTTCACGTCCACCTTGGCGGGATCCATGGGCTTGCCCAGGACGTAGCCCCGGGCGCCCACATTGATGGCCACCAGGTCGGCCGGCACCATGCCCTTCATGCTGGCAAACGGGATGTCGGGCACCTCCACCGCCGGCATCACCTGGGCCACATAGGATTTCACGCTGGCCGGGGTCACGTCGGCGGTAACGTCCTTGGCCAGCACATAGCCGACCTCCACTTCCAGCATGCATCTTTGATAGCCCTTGGTGCTCACCTTGCCGTCCTTGAACCCCATGGAGGCCAGCAGCACGCCGGTCACCGGGCCCTTGGCCCCGAATTTCTTCTGGGCCGGCGCGCTGGTGAGACCGGCCTTGATGCCGGCCACCTGACCGCCATCCTTCAGAAGATCGGCCACCATGAGTCCCTGCACTTCATAGCCGCCCCGCTCATCCAAGCCCTTTATCATGGTTGAGGGCAGCGGCTGGGCCTTGCCCGCCTTGTAGTTGGCCGCCAAGGTCCCTGCCACTTCGGCCGTGGAGGCGGCCAGGGCCAGGGCCGGCAGCGCGCCA
>CAZDRW010000166.1:0-7224 GCA_964507555.1 uncultured Desulfarculaceae bacterium | reverse complement strand
TTCACGGTGAAATTCAGGTTTGATCAGGGTTACGCAGTGGTCCTGGTTTGCTCCCAGGACGGCAGCCGCTGGTTAATGGAGGATCTCAGCTGCACCGGTGTGATGGACAGCCCGCCGATCGACAATGAGCCGGAGAGGCTGTGTGCGTTCAGCCTGGATGCCGGTGGGGTGTGTCCTCAGCTAAAAAGAGAGTAGTGATAAAGATGGTCCGTGGCATGCCCAGCCTGCTAAAGGCGAGTCTCGGGTGTCTACTGGTTTTGTCTAGGACGCTCCCCTGAGGCCATTCCAGTTGACTCCTTAAATAACTATTTGGTAGGTTGTCTCTAGGACATAGGGGGGCCATGTCTATACTCGCCTTGATCTAGCTAACCATAAATCCAGCAAGAACCAGCATCGCGCCTCTTGGCCTGAGTAGTGCGTAAGCGCTTAAAGGGCATAACGCATCTTTTATCAATCCAGCCCCACTGGGCATTGGTGCGCCAACTTGATGAATGCTTAATTCATCGGCACTTCAAGGGGGGGGAGGACATGCACGTATTTATAACCAAAAGTGATTGGGACAGTGGTGAAGATCCCGTAAAGGCAGTGGCCAGAAATCAAACCTTGGAAGCGCTCAAAAGCCAGGGAGGATTTGACGGCACTGATGTTTCATATCACCATCGCCGCCGCCTGGAAATGATTGAGCCCCATGAAAAAACCTATACGCCATCAGGCGCCAAGGTTCGTGGGACTATATGGAGGGAAACCTCATGAAACGTATTCCGCTGGTCTCTTTAATCGCCTTAGTTCTGGCGGCCGGCTGCGCTACTCCGGAAGCCAACCGCTGGGCGTCATGGGAAATTGAAACCGACAAGGTATACCAAGAGCTCGCCAAGACCGAAGGTGAGCCAACAGCCTTGGTCTACTGCTATACCGTTGCGGACCCGCCAGCGGAGAAGCCGGAGGAGTTGACCTTGGCGGGCCTTTCCGACCGCGGGCAACAGGCCTATGTCCAGGCCATGGCCGGCAAGATAAAATCCTCCGAGGCCATGCGAGAGGAATTGGCCAATCCCATAGGCAAGGCAAAGACAGGGGGAAAGCGAAATCCGGAGATCGTATCCAGCAAGCTAAGGCGTACCATGGTCATATCCGTATCAAAGGGGTTGGATGCCAAGACCGGCGATCGCCTCAGCTGGGCCCGCGTGGAGATCCGTCCGATTGATGACAGCTTTACTTTCAGCGGTTACACCATAGCGGCCACTGAAAACGAAACCATAGATATCGCCAATGTTAAGCGCACCCAGTCTTTTTCCCTAGGGGCAAAGCTGACGCCGACTTTGTCCAGCAGCGTGATAGGGACCGGGGAGATAGGGTCCGAGCTTAAATCGCAGAAAGAAGTAATTGCGGCGATCAAGCAGACCTATACCAAGCTAGATGTCGGCATCCAGCCTGGCTTGCTTCGTGTCACGCGCGAGGGCGAGCGCAACATGGACGTGAACGGCAATACCGTTATCAAGTTGACCTTGCAAACCCAAAGCGCGGACGACAAATACACAGTTAACGCTTTTGTGGTGCAGGACCAAAAGCTCGACAAGGAAGGCGTGTTGCTGATGCCTGCCAAGGCTTCAGCGGAGTTCCAATTGGTGCGCTTCCCTCCGGCCTGCCCGCTGAAGGCCAAGGTGCGCTTGATATATGAATTGCGCCACATTCAAACGGGTGACGGAACCTACGTTGAGGGCGATGACATCGTGAAAATAAAGCGCGGGGTGAGCGAGGATGTACAGGTCCTGGTTCCAGTCGATGAAATCATACCGCCGCTATGGGGCTTGAAGGTTGAGTCAGTGACAGAGGCAAAGAATGGCATGCCTGTTATTGCCCATCTTCCCTTGCAGGGCTCACTGGATGTGGTCTTTACTGACTACATGAGAGCCCGTGCCTTCGCCAGTTGGCTGTCGAAATACCCCGTAAAAAAATTTGGCAAAGCCAATCTTTATGCAGGACAAAAAAACCTCATATTGGCGGCAGGAGATAAGATTGTCGCCAGAAGGATTAGGCTGAGCTGTCCCAAACCTTAGTACCAAGAATTCTGAACTGCTATCGCATATTAAGAACCAAGCTACCCTTGAAAAAGACAATTAATGCTAACGGTTATTGCTCTGTTTAAATATTTTAACAAAGGAAAATAAAATGAAAATACGACTTATGATCCTTTGTTTTGTTGCCATATTTGTAAGCATAAGCAATGGTGTTTGCAGCGCTAGCGATAAAGCTGTGCCTTCCAAATATGATAAACTAAGTGTAAAAAAAGTAGAAGGCATGGTTGAACTAGGTAGCACCATAACCATTACCGTAAAGAATCTTAAGGATTTTTTAGAAGATGGTAGCAAGGATGCATCTAAATTCTACCTATATTTGGATTGGATAAAAATAGACCAAATTAACGCAATGCTAGTTCCCAGCACAAGTAATGAACTTGACGGCAAATTGCGTTTTACGATCAAGCATGGAAATTCACCAGAATCAAGATCGGCGTGGGCTGCTTTATTGGGCAAGCCGTTTTTTAATGGCAGGATCTTTACTGCTCCGGTCAAGGTATCGGTTGGTTATGATAAAGAAACACCGATACTTATTGAGCCCACAGCACCAAGCAACACACTTGTAATTATTAGCCCTTTAAATCTTTTTTTATTTTTATTTATTTTGGTGGTGGTTCTCATCGAATTTTGCTGGTTGGCAATCAATACAGGCATCATTCGCGATCCTTTTCCAGACATACCAACTAAGCAGAGACCGTTCAGCCTAGGCCGTTCGCAAATGGCGTTTTGGTTCTTCCTAGTTGCCAGTTCATATTTCTTTATTTGGCTAATCACGGATAATCTCAATTCCCTCACAGGCTCGGTCCTCGCATTGATCGGCATCAGCAGTGTAACTTTTCTTTCAGCTGCCGCGCTGAGTTCGACAAAGGACACCGAAGCGTATGCTCATCGACAAAAGCTTAGAAAAGATATTACAGGCATAGAGGCTACCTTGGAAGAAATCAAGAAACGTATTATTGCAACGCCTTCTCCGTCTGATTCGGTTGATCTAAAAAATCAGGAAATGGATAATAAGATACAGAAAAAGCAACTTGAGGCAGAGCTTAAGACGCTTACGGATTCATTGCAATCCGAAGGTTTCCTAAAGGACTTAGTCTCGGATGCAAACGGAGTTAGTCTTCACCGCTTTCAAATAGCGATATGGACATGCGTGCTTGGGATTATATTCGTTATATATGTATTAGAAAGCATGGCCATGCCGGAATTCGACACAACCTTGCTGGCCTTAATGGGAATTAGCGGTGGTACGTATATTGGATTCAAATTTCCGGTAAAATAGGTTCTCAGAAATTTAGAATAGCATTTGGATTGCCTATTTATAACCCTAAGGGAAGCATGATTATCGGCTAGAATTAGGTATATTTATTATAATATGAAAATGATAAAACCAAATACACGCTTCGCCATATTATGTAGATGGATGTTCCTATTATACTACGTATAATGACCAATCAGGGCGGTGGCTTCTCCGGTCGCCAACCGCGGGATGATGTAATTTAGCAATGCGATGTTGTCCCCCAGCTTGGGGACTGGCTGGGGGCTCCGCTGGTAGCTCAACTCGGTCTCATCCCCGCGCAGCATCTTGCGAAGCGTATTACACTAGAGCCGCAGCTCCCGGGATCTGGACCTTTAATTCTTCCTCTGACTGTGCGCCAGCCTGATCTCGCCAATCGTTTCCACCGATAACATTTCCTCGGGCATCTCCCTTCGTAAGAAACGAAGAGTGCCCCATGGCTTAGGATAGGTCAGTTTTGCATGCTGAAACAAAAGGGCCCCATCAAAGGGAGCGATCAGACACTTGCTGGTTGGACTCCTTAGGAAATCTCAGCTTGACGATGAAGCATGGTTCATGTATTAAAATGGTGTCTCAAATATAATAATATAGTGTCGCACATAGGAATAATTACTGTCATCAAACAAGCGGAGAACGAATGTCACCAACCAAAAAGCTTCCACGACGGGAAAGGGAGAAGCTGAGGCAACGTCAAGACATTCTTGCCGCCGCGCTCGAGCTCTTTTCACAAAGTGGATACCACAACGTCTCCATGAACGAGATAGCTGAAAAATCCGAATTTGCCGTGGGAACGCTCTACAAATTTTTCAGCAACAAGGAAGATATCTACAAGTCACTCATGATCGAAAATTCCAATCGGTTCTTCAGCGCTCTCACGAAAGCCCTGAAAGCGGGGAGCAATGAAATAGAGACGTTGCGGAATTTTGTGAGAGCCAAGGGCGAGGTCTTTATGGAGAACGCCTCCGTTGTGCGCCTTTATCATGCTGAAACAAAGGGCACCTGCTACAACGTCAAGGCTGGATTCGATCAAGACATTCGCAAGCAATATGATCAAGTGCAGCAAGCAATTGCCGCGGTTTTTGAACGCGGAATTAAAAAAAAGCTATTCAAGAAAATCGCCGAGCCATATATTTTGGCGGTCGCCCTTAACAGCATAATAAATGATTTTCTTTTTCTTTGGCTTGAAGACTCTGAAAAGAATGCATTTCCGGAAAATCCAGATGTCATCTTGACCATCCTTTTTGATGGTTTACTTGATGAATCTCCGAAAGCTTAACGACCCAATTCCACTATTTATTAACGTTATGAGTCTTTGGAGAGCGCTGATGTTACGCACGGACACAGGATATATACCATCTAAATGGAGCGTGGTGTTGGCGGCTTTGCTGCTTAGTCTTTTAACGGTTGGGTGCGACAGCCAGCAGCAAGCCCAGCAGCAACGGAAGCTTCCGGAAGTATCCACGGTGACGGTGCAAACCCAAGAAATCATGGAGTTTACCGAGCTGCCGGGGCGTACATCATCATTCCGCATTGCTGAGATCCGGCCGCAGGTTAACGGCTTGATACAAAAACGCCTGTTTAAGGAAGGCTCCGAGGTAAAAGCCGGCCAGGTGCTCTACCAAATCGATCCCGCTCCTTTTCAGGCGGCACTCGACAGTGCCACGGCCGCCCTCAGCCGCGCTGAAGCCAAGCTACCTTCGATAAGGTCCAGGGCCGAACGTTACAAGTCCTTACTCGCGGTCAAGGCAGTTAGCCAACAGGACTATGACGACGCGGCTGACGCGCTTGCCCAAAATGAAGCTGATATCAAATACTATAAAGCCAGTGTGCAGACGGCTCGCATCAACTTGGGCTACACCAAGGTTAAGGCGCCTATATCCGGCCGCATCGGCAAATCCAGCGTGACCGATGGCGCTATTGTCACGGCTTATCAAGCCAATGCCCTGGCCACCATTCAACAGATGGATCCCATTTACGTTGATGTTCCCCAATCCACCACCGAGTTGTTGCGTCTCAAGCGCAGCCTGAGCCAAGGCCGTCTCTCCCAGAACAGCAAAAACCAAAACCAGGTCAAGCTCATCCTGGAGGACGGCACCCCCTATCCCCATGAAGGCACCTTGCAGTTTCGCGATGTGACTGTGGACCCGACCACCGGTTCCGTGATCCTGCGCATGGTGTTTCCCAATCCGGAGGGAACCCTTCTGCCGGAGATGTTCGTCCGCGCGATAGTCAATGAAGGCGTCAATAACAAGGCCCTCCTGGTTCCCCAGCAGGCAGTTTCCCGCACCCAAAAGGGAGATCCCTTTGCTTTAGTGGTGGATGGCGAAAATAAAGTTATCCTGCGGATGCTCACCATCGACCGCGCCATCAAGGACAAATGGCTGGTGTCCAACGGACTTGCCTCGGGAGACCGCGTGATTATCGAAGGATTGCAAAAGGTGCGCCCCGGGATGGCAGTGAAGGCGGTTCCTTTTAAGGAGAATGTGAAATCACCTGCCAATGCGGCCCAGCCAAAGGCCGGATCCAAATAGCGGAGGCATGTGATGTTGTCAAAATTCTTCTTAGACCGGCCGGTCTTTGCCTGGGTCATCGCCATCATCTTGATGGCCGCCGGACTTCTGGCAATACATAACCTACCCATTTCGCAGTACCCTCCCATCGCGCCGCCGTCCATCGCCATTGACGCCTTCTTCCCCGGCGCCTCGGGCGAGACCGTTGAAAATACGGTGACCCAGATCATCGAGCAAAAGATGACCGGCCTGGACAGCATGCTCTACCTGACCGGCACCAGTTCCTCGTCCGGCGCCTCCCGCGTGGAGCTGACCTTCGCTCCCGGGACCGACCCGGACATCGCCTGGGCCAAGGTGCAGAACAAGCTTCAGCTGGCCATGGCCAGCCTGCCCGACGTGGTGCAGCGCCAAGGGGTCCAGGTCAGCAAGTCCACCCGCAACTTCCTCATCATCGTGGGCTTGATCTCCGAGGATGGCAGTATTGACGGCGACGGCCTGCGCGACTACGCCCAGTCAAATCTAGAAAAGATCCTTTCGCGGGTGCCCGGGGTGGGGGAGGTTATGAACTTCGGCACCCAGTACGCCATGCGGGTCTGGGTGGACACCGACAAGCTGACCAAATACCGCCTGACCCTTGCGGATGTCATCCTGGCGCTCAAGGCCTACAACGTTGAGGTCTCCGCCGGGCAATTCGGGGGCGCTCCCGCGGTGGAGGGCCAGCGTCTCAACACCTCCATCATCGTCCAACACTTGCTGGAAACCCCGGAACAGTTCGCCTCCATCCCAATCCGCACCAACACCGACGGCTCAGTGGTGCGGGTCAGCGACATCGGCCGCACGGAACTGGGCACCGAGCGCTACGATGTAGTGGCCGAATACAACGGCAAACCCGCCGCCGGCATGGCCATCCGCCAGGCCGCGGGCGCCAACGCCCTGGAAACGGCCCAGGCGGTCAAAGCAAAACTCAAGGAGATGAGCCGCTATTTCCCGCCCAGCATGAAGGTGATCTACCCCTACGACACCACACCGTTTACCCAGGTCGCCATCGACGAGGTGGTCAAGACCTTGATTGAGGCGGTGGTGCTGGTGTTCATCATCATGTACCTGTTCATGGGCACCTTCCGGGCCACCCTGATACCCACCATCGCGGTGCCGGTGGTGCTCTTGGGAACCTTTGCGGTGCTCGGTCTCTTCGGATTTTCCATCAACATGCTGACCATGTTCGCCATGGTGCTGGCAATCGGGCTATTGGTGGACGACGCCATCGTGGTGGTGGAAAACGTGGAGCGGATCATGGCCGAGGAGGGGCTTTCCCCCCGGGAGGCCACCGCCAAATCCATGGAAG
>CAZDRW010000165.1:0-7234 GCA_964507555.1 uncultured Desulfarculaceae bacterium | reverse complement strand
TCTGAATAGCAAAAATTAGAGGGGGCTCGCGGAGGCCTAGTCAACAGGCTTTACTGCGTATTGCCCAGAAACCCTCAACCAGGGGAAGCACCATGTGGGAGTATACGGACAAGGTGAAGAAGTATTTCACCGATCCGGTGAACGTGGGCGAGATCGAAAACCCGGACGCAGTGGGCGAGGCCGGCTCCCTGGCCTGCGGCGACGCCTTGAAGCTCACCTTTAAGATGGGCGAGGATGGCCGCATCGCAGACGCCAAGTTTCAGACTTTTGGCTGCGCCAGCGCCATCGCTTCCAGTTCGGTGCTCACCGAGCTAATCAAAGGCAAGACCGTGGAAGAGGCCGCCAAGCTCACCAACAAGGACATCGCGGATTTCTTGGGCGGCTTGCCCAAAGAGAAAATGCATTGCTCGGTGATGGGCGAGGAAGCCCTGCGCTCGGCCATTGCCAACTTCCACGGCGAAAAAATTGAACCGCACGACGAGGGCGAAGTCGTCTGCCAATGCTTCGGCGTGACCGACAAAGAAATCGAGCGGGTAGCCAAGGCCAACGATCTGCACACCTTGGAAGAGATCACCAACTACACCAAGGCCGGCGGCGGCTGCGAGAGCTGCCATGAACAAATCCAGGAAATCCTGGACCGCATCTGGGCCGCAGAAGGCGCCAAGCCCAAGATCGAGGTCAAACCGCCCACCAAACGGAAGCTGACCAACATTCAAAAGATGAAGCTCATCGAGGAGACCCTGGAGCGCGAAGTGCGGCCGGCCCTTAAGGCTGACGGCGGCGACATCGAACTCATCGATATCGAGGGTGGCAAGGTGCTGGTTTCCTTGCGAGGCACCTGCAGCTCCTGCGCGGCCAGCCAGGCCACTTTAAGCCAGTTCGTGCAAAGCAAACTCCGCGAGTTCGTGGCCGACGATCTGGTGGTGGAGGAGGTGAAGCCGTGAGCCAGCGCGTAGTTTATATGGACAACAACGCCACCAGCCAGGTGGCACCCGAGATCGTGGCGGCCATGCTTCCCTTTTTCGGCGATAAATACGGCAACCCCAGCTCCATGCATACCTTCGGCGGTGCGGTGGCCAGACCCATTGAAGAGGCGCGGGGAAAAATGGCCGCGCTTTTGGGCGCCGCTCCCGGAGAGCTTATCTTCACTTCCTGCGGCACCGAGAGCGACAACACCGCCATCAACGCCGCCCTCATGAGCCATCCGGAAAAAAAGCACGTGATAACCACCCGGGTGGAGCATCCGGCGGTGCTGAATTATTGCCAGGACTTGGTGCGGCGCGGCTATGAGGTCACTTTCCTGCCGGTCGACCGCCAAGGCCTTCTGGACCTGGACCGGGTGGAAAATGCTATCCGCGAGGACACCGCCATTGTCAGCATCATGTGGGCCAACAACGAAACCGGCGTTATCTTCCCGGTGGAGGAGATCGCCCGCATGGCCAAGGCCAAGGGCGCGGTGTTTCACACCGACGCGGTGCAGGCGGTGGGCAAGGTGCCCATAAATTTGAAGGACACCGCCATTGACATGCTTTCTTTGTCCGGCCATAAACTGCACGCGCCCAAGGGCGTGGGCGTGCTTTACGTGCGCAAGGGAACCCGCTTCGTGCCTTACATCAAAGGCGGCCACCAGGAACACGGCCGCCGGGCCGGCACCGAAAATGTGCCTTACATAGTGGGTATCGGCAAAGCCGCAGAGCTTGCCGGGGCCAATATGAAAGAAGAGAATACCCGGGTGCGGGCCTTGCGGGACAAGCTGGAGAACGGGCTTCTCGAGGTCGAGGCCACCATGGTTAACGGCGACCGGGAGCAAAGGCTCCCCAACACCTGTTCGGTGAGCTTCGAATATGTGGAAGGCGAGAGCATACTGCTGGGGCTTTCCGACCTGGGCATCTGCGCCTCTTCAGGCAGCGCCTGCACTTCGGGCTCCTTGGAGCCCAGCCACGTGCTGAGGGCTATGGGCGTTCCCTTCACCGCGGCCCACGGCTCCATCCGTTTTTCGCTTTCGATTTATAACAGCGAAGATGAAGTCGACTACGTTTTGCAGCACATGCCGCCCATCATCGAGCGCCTGCGCGCCATAAGCCCCTTTTGGGCCAAGGCTAAAAAGGATGGCCTGCTTGGCGCGGCATGTAACACTCCAGGCTACGTGGAGCCGTAGATCTTTTAATCATGCCGGCATATGACAACCATTTGGCCGTCTCAACGGTCTGGGCCTCGGCCCGGGCCGAGGAGGCGGCCTGGCTATTGGACGAATTGGCCGAAAGCGGCCTTGACCGTCTCGAATTGGAATACCGCCTCACCTCCGGACTGATCGAAGGCATTAAAAAAGAACTGGGCCCGCGGGAACTGAGCGTGGTGAGCGTCCATAATTATTGTCCGGTGCCAGCGGAAATGCCCCGGGAAATGGCCAGCGGCGACCTTTTCAACCTGGCCGACCTGGACAAGGAAATGCGCCTCACCGCCATTGCCCACACAGTCCGCACCATGGAACTGGCCGCGGATGTGGAAGCCAGGGCTGTAGTCTTGCACCTGGGCTTTGTTGACGGGATAGGAGACAAGCACATCACTCGCAACGCGGCCCGCGCCGGAGAATCAACGCCGGAACTGGCCCGGCTGCTGAGCGATAGGGCTGCGGCCTCGCCGCGTCATTTGGACGCGCTGAGCTTTGCCTTGGAACGGCTCATTAAACGAGCCTTGGAGCTTAATGTTTCACTGGGTTTGGAGAACCGCTTTCACGCCCACCAGATCCCGGACTTTAGCGAGGTTGGATCTCTGCTGCAGCGCTTTAGGGGCGCGCCTATTGGCTACTGGCACGATACCGGCCACGCCTGGGTGGCGGGCCTGGCCGGACTTACGCCGCAGGAAGACTGGCTTACGGCCTACGGAAAGTCGCTTCTGGGTTGCCATCTGCACGACGCCGTGGCCGACGAGGATCACAGGCCGCCCGGTGGGGGCGATATAGATTGGGATGTGCTTTGTCCTCTGCTCTTGCCTGCGCGCTTCAAGGTATTGGAAGTGGCGCCAGGGCCAACTTCTCGGGAATTGGCCAAGGGAGCGGAGATGCTATCGCAACGCTTTGCCCAGGCGGAAGCCCAGGCTGAAGATAAGCGGCGGCAAAAGAAGGGGCGGCCATGAAAACAGCGGTGGTGGTGGTGGACATGGTCAAGGACAACCTGGAGCTGAGCCACAATGAGCGCATTGCCGAGCGCGGCAAAGCCATTGTTCCCGCGGTCAACCGGCTCACCGCCGCCGCCCGCCAGCGGGGCTGGCCGGTGGTGTTCGCAACCGACTCCTTCCTGCCCGGCGATGCGCTTTTCCGGGGGCTGATGCCCGAGCACTCCCTGCGCGGCAGTCAAGGCGCCGAAGTCTCGGCCCTGCTGAACCGCGAACCAGAAGACACTTGGCTCCCCAAGCGCCGCCTCAGTTCTTTTTTCAAAACCGACCTGGATATGAGCCTTCGGCTATGGGGAGTCGAGCGCGTGGCTGCCTGCGGGCTGATGACTCCTTATTGCGTGCTTACCACCGCCCTGGACGCAGTGAGCCATGATTTTTTCGCTGTGATAGTGGAGGACGCCTGCAACGCGCCCAGCGATGAGATGCAGGCCAACTGCCTGAACCTTTACCGCAAGAGCCCCCTGCGCCCGGTGCTCACCGTGCAGACCGTGGATGAGCTTTTAGGAGATTAACCCCTCTAGGCTGGCGTCGCACCAACTTTAAAGTTGCGGAACAGCGGCTTTCTAGTATTTCACTTCTATGAGCTTCAACAGAAGCCCATCTTTTTGGGGCGCTTCCCGCAGTCTGATTAGCGCATAAGCTGAGGGGAAACCGAAGGCTCCCCATTTGCGATCGCCCTGCCACCAGCCACCGCACAGTGCCGGCAATCCGATCACCTGAAACGGCCTGCGAGCCAAAATGGCGCTTTTATGCGCGGCATGTTCGTGGCCGTGGATAAAGGCCGCCAGGTTTCTATCCGCTAAGATGCCCGCCATTGCACGGAAGTTTTGATCGGTATCACGCAGGGCCAGACCCCGGTCGCGCTGGGAGCGCACCAGGGACCGCTTGTGCAGCGGATTGGAGCCGGCTATGGGAGTGAGCGGCGGGTAGTGGCTGACCACATATAAATCATAGCCTCTGGGAATCAGCGGCAGCACCTGCCCCAACCAGGCCAAGGCCGCATCCGGCAGATTTCCGCAAGAGAGCGGTTTGCCTTTGGAGCTTTGGGAGCGGCCCAGATTGTCCAAAAGAATAAACGCCGCGCCCTTTAACAAAAACACTTGCCGGGCGGGACCCATAACCTTTCGCCACAACTCCTTATGGACCTTGCCATCTATATAGCGCACATCGTGGTTGCCCGGGATTGCCCGGACCTGCGCGGGCAGCTGGGCCAGGGCCCGGGAGGCCAGATTCAATTGGCCCTCGGCGTGCGACTCATCTCCCTTGTCGGCATCGGCGCACAGATCGCCGGCCACGATGATAAGAGCCGGGCCAAGTTTTTTTAGCTCACCCGCCACCCGCTCCCAGGCCTCCATGGGCCTTTTGGCGATTGCCGCCGGCACTGGATAATTAACCAGCCCGCTATTTTCATCGAACAAATGGGGGTCGGAAATAAAGGCCACCAAAGGCGCGCCGTCCCTTTGCATGGCGCTTAAACGCAGACCGCCCAGCTTGGCCGCCGCCTCTGCTACCGGCCACCACCACTTATCCGGCGCAGCATAACCGGCCGGCGCGCTGAGGCTCACCAAGCGGCCCGACTCGGTCGCAAGGCTGAAGCCGCCGTCGACTCCGCTGGCCACCGCGCTAATCTCGTCACTGATGATGGCTCCGGAAACGCCTTTGCCTTCCTGGTCGAGCACCCGGCCGCTAATGGTCAGCGCCTGGGCCGCCACAGCCCAGGACAAGAGCAACGCCGCCACCACCGATAAAGAGAACCAGCGCCTCATAGGACCACCTCCACGAACCGGCGTTTGCGCACATCTACCAGGCCTTTGTCGGTGAGGCGCAGGAAAGGCAGCCCGGTGAAGCAGATGGTTTGAATGGTGAGAAGCGGCCGGGCCAGATCACAACCTAATTCATGCAAACCATTTTCCAGAGCCCGCATCCGCTGCAGAATCTCAGGCAGGGTAAGCGGCGATATTATGCCGGCAATGGGAAAAGGCAGTTCAGCCTTGATCTCTCCATCAGCGGCCAAGACTATCCCGCCGCCCAACTCCCGGACCCGGTTGCCGGCGGCGATGACATCGGCGTCGTTGGCCCCCAGGACGATGAGATTGTTGCTGTCCCACTCCAGCGTGGTGGCCAAGGCACCCCGCCTCAAGCCCCAGCCTGAGACAAAGCCAACGCTCAGCTTCAGCTCCGGGGTAAACCGATTAACATGCACCAACTTCTGCACGTCCTGCTCCGGATCGGGTTGCACTGCTCCGTTTATCACCGGCAATTGCAGTTGGGCCTCTTTGGTGATGGTGTCGCCGGCAAAGGCTGCCACCCGAACCGTTGCGCGGTCTCCCAGGGCGGGCACCTGCAACGACTCCAAGGTCAATTCGGGGCACTGCATGGTGCCATAGGCTTCGTCCGGGTATTGATGCTCTTCCAGGCTGATGTTCAATTTCCCGTCAGCGGCCACTTGGCGTCCGGCCAGAAACACGGCCTTTGCCTTGAAGCCTGCCAGGTCTTCCACCAGCACCATGTCCGCCACCCAGCCCGGTGCCAAGCCGCCCAGCCGCTCCAGGCCGAAGTGGGCGGCCGGGTTCAGGCTGCACCAGGCCACGGCCCGCGCCGGCGGCACGCCCAATTCCACCGCTTTTCGCAACAAGGGATTCATGGCGCCTTGGCTCATCAACTCCGCCGGATCCGCCAAATCGGTCACTAGGCTCACCAAGCGGGTATCGGGCAAATCCTTGAGGCCCGGCACCACCTCGTCCATTTCCTTGCGCACATAGCCCTGGCGCACCTGCACGGCAATGCCCAGACGCAACCGGTCCAGGGCGTCTTGCCGGTTGATGGCTTCATGGCAGGAGGACACTCCGGAAGCGGCGTAGGCCATGAGCCTTTCGCCCCGGGCGCCGGCGGCGTGGCCCTCTTGGGTTTTGCCCAAGGCCTGGGCCAAGGCGAAACGCCGGTTTATGCGGGGATCCTGGTCCGTGACCGCGGGCCAATAGGCCTCGCCCGATCCCACGAAATCAGGCCGCGTAATGAGCGTGGCGAATTCTTCGAATCGCAGTCCGGCGCTGGTCTCCAGGTCGGGGAAAGGCGGCACCAAAGGCGGCGCCGTCCAAAACAGGCGCATGGGCTGGATTGCGGCCTCGTCCAGCATCGCCTCCACGCCGGCCAGTCCCCAGGCCCCGGCCATCATGGCGCATTCGCTGATGGCGGTGGTGTTGCCGCTGGCCAAGGCATTAGCCGCGTACTGGCGTAAGGTGAATATCGAGTCGAGATGGGTATGGGCGTCGATGAGCCCGGGAAGCAGAAACAGGCCTTCGGCCTCCACCACTTTAGTCATGGGCCCCAACCAACCGGGCAATTCCGGCCCCAGACTAACCACCCGCCCCCGCGCCACGGCCAAGGCTCCGGCCGGCTCCACCTGCTCGGTAAATACATTGACCAGGCAGGCGCCGCGTATGATCAGCTCGGCGGGTTCCTGCCCCAGGGCTGTCCGCACCTGGCCTGCTACGCCCGAGGCGTTCAGGGGAGCCAGCACGCGGGCCATAAGCCTAACCTCCTGCAGATGGTTTGGCCGCCGTCTGCGGCGTTGCTCCGATCTGCTTTAGCACCGCATTCATCCGGTCCACAAAAGCTCCGGGCGGAATATAGCCCACTACATTGAATTGGGGCAGGAGCTTACCCTGCTGATCCAAAAAGACCATGGTGGGCACGCCGCGTATTACATAGCCCCGGGCTGCATTTTTAGCCTCGGCGTCGCCGCCCGTGGTCATATCGGCCTTTAGAGTCACGAAGTTGGCAATCACCTTCTGCACCCGCGGATCGGGAAATGTTTGCGCTTTAAGCTGGCGGCAAGGCGGGCACCAGTCGGCGGTGAAGAGCAACACCTTGGGCTTGCCCGCGGCTTTGTCCACCTCGGCTTGCGAATAGTGGAGCCAAGCGATTTTTTCGGCCACGGGCGGAGGAGTGAATACGCCCAACCACCAGAACAGCGCGGGCGCCAATATCAAGGCCACGCCGATGACCCGGCTGAAGGCCCGGAATGCTTCACTCCCCACCCGATTGAAAAAGCCCAAGT
>CAZDRW010000164.1:870-7283 GCA_964507555.1 uncultured Desulfarculaceae bacterium | reverse complement strand
CAGATCGCCGGTGTGCTTCAGGGTCTCATAATAGATGGACTCGTCCTGGATTTTGGAGCGCTGGTAGCCGGTCTCCATGGAGCCCAGCACGCCGCCGCGGGTGGTTATGCGGTGGAACTCTTCCAGCACCGCCTGCTCCACCAGGTCGGTGAGCTCGTCCACGATGAAAGCGCCCTGCAGGGGGTTCTCGTTCTTGCTCAAGCCCCACTCCCGGTTGATTATCATCTGGATGGCTAAAGCCCGGCGCACGCTCTCCTCGCTGGGAGTGGTGATGGCCTCGTCATAGGCGTTGGTGTGAAGGCTCTGGCAGTTGTCGTAGATGGCACAGAGGGCTTGAAGGGTCGTACGGATGTCGTTGAGCTGGATTTCCTGGCTGTGCAGGGACCGGCCCGAGGTCTGGACGTGGTACTTGAGCATCTGGGAGCGGTCCGAACCACCGTACATCTCACGCATCGCCACGGCCCAGATGCGGCGGGCCACCCGGCCGATCACCGTGTACTCGGGGTCCATGCCGTTACTGAAGAAGTAGCTCAAGTTGGGCGCGAAGTCGTCTATCTTCATGCCGCGCGAAAGGTAGTACTCCACGTAGGTGAAGCCGTTGGCCAAAGTGAAGGCAAGCTGGCTGATGGGGTTGGCACCGGCTTCGGCGATGTGATAGCCGCTGATGGAGACCGAGTAGAAGTTCTTCACCAGCTTTTCGATGAAGTACTGCTGAATGTCGCCCATCATGCGCAGCGCGAAGTCGATGGAGAAGATGCAGGTGTTCTGGCCCTGGTCTTCCTTGAGGATGTCGGCCTGCACGGTGCCGCGCACGTTCTGCAGCACCATTTTTTTGATGCGCTCGCGTTCCTCTTTATTGGGTTCGCGGCCGTTGGTCTGGCGGAAGGCATCCACCTGCTGGTCGATGGCGGTGTTGAAGAAAAAGGCCAGCATGATGGGGGCCGGGCCGTTGACGGTCATGGAGACGCTGGTGTTGGGGCTCACCAGATCGAAATCACTGTAGAGCACCTTGGCGTCGTCCAGGGTGCAGATGGATACTCCGCTGGTGCCCACCTTGCCGTAGATGTCCGGCCGGGGGTCCGGGTCCCAGCCGAAAAGGGTCACCGCGTCAAAAGCGGTGGAGAGCCGCGCGGATTTGGCGCCCTGGCTCAGGTATTTGAAGCGGCGGTTGGTGCGGAAGGGATCGCCCTCGCCGGCGAACATACGGGTGGGGTCCTCGTCGGTGCGCTTGAAGGGGAACACGCCGGCGGTATAGGGGAAGCGGCCGGGCACATTTTCCGAGCGCAGCCAAGCGTAGACCTCGGCCGGGTCTTCCCACTTGGGTAGGCAGACTTTGGGGATTTCGCTGCCGGCCAGGGAGCGGGTGGTGAGCGGTACGCTGAACTGGCGGTCGCGCACTTTATATCTGTAGTCCGAGCCGGAGTAGGCCTCCTGCATTTGGGGCCATTCCGCCAAAAGCTTGTGGGTTTCCTCGGTGTAGGATTCCTCCAGGCGGTGCACCTCGGCCCGCAGCTTGTCCAGGGCATTGCTCAAGCTCGAATCGCCACCCCAGGCCTTCTCCAAATGATCGTGGGTGTTTTTCATCTGCCACACCCGGCGGATGATGGCGGCCTGCTCCCTGGTCTTGGCGTGGTACTTGTACACCGTGTCGGCGATCTCAGCCAGATAGCGGTTGCGCTCGGCCGGCACGATGACGGTCTTGGTGGAGGAAAATTTCTCCTTGGGCCGGGGCCGTTCGCTGTGGAAGGCGGTGCCGCATTTTTTATTGAGGATGTCCAGGAGCCCCAGGTAAAGTGCGGTGACTCCGTCGTCGTTGAACTTGGCGGCGATGGTGCCGTAGACCGGCATGTCGTCCGGCCTGGTGCTCCAGGCGTTTTGGTTGCGCTGCATCTGCTTGCGCACGTCCCGCAGCGCGTCCTCGGCCCCGCGGCGGTCGAACTTGTTGATGGCCACCAGATCGGCGAAGTCCAGCATGTCTATTTTTTCAAGCTGGCTGGCCGCGCCGAAATCAGAGGTCATGACGTACATGGCAACGTCGACCAAATCCACCACTGCGGCGTCTCCCTGGCCGATGCCCGCGGTTTCGGCAATGACCAAGTCGAATCCCGCGGCCTTGACCACCCTAATGGCGTCGGCCAGGGCCACGGAGATTTCCATGCCGCTGCCGCGGGTGGCCATGGAGCGCAGGTAGATGCGCGGGCTGTCCAGGGAGTTCATGCGGATGCGGTCGCCCAGAAGCGCGCCGCCGCTTTTGCGGCGGGTGGGGTCTACACTGACGATGCCCACCCGGGCCTGGGGGAAGTCGTTCAAAAGGCGGATGAGTATCTCGTCGGTTAGGCTGGATTTGCCCGAACCGCCGGTGCCGGTTATACCCAGCACCGGCGCCTTGCTTTTCTTGAGCTTGTTGCTAAGCGCCTTGCGCCAGGCCTCAATATCGCCGCTTTCATTCATGGCCCCTGACTCAACGCAGGTGATGACCCGGGCCACGGCGCTGATGTTGTCCGGGGCCAGGGACTTAACCAGATCGGGGGTGTCGTCGGCGCCCAAAACATAATCGCAGGATTCCACAAAGTGGTTGATGAGTCCCTGCAAGCCCAGGCGGCGGCCGTCCTCCGGGGTGTAAATCTTGGCCACGCCGTAGTCTTCCAACTCCTTGACCTCCTCGGGCACGATCACGCCGCCGCCGCCGCCGAAGACCTTTATGTGGCCGCAGCCGTGCTCACGCAGGAGATCCACCGCGTATTTGAAGAATTCCATGTGGCCGCCCTGGTAGGAGGAAAGGCCTATGGCGTGGGCGTCCTCTTGGATGGCCGCTTCCACCACCTCATGCACCGCCCGGTTGTGACCCAGGTGGATCACCTCCACGCCTGTGCCCTGCAAAATGCGGCGGATTATATTGATGGCAGCATCGTGTCCATCGAACAGGCTGGCCGCAGTCACCACCCGTATGGGGTGCTTGGGGGTGTATGGTCTGCTTTCCTGGGCCATGAGATCAACCCTCCCTCCGATATATGACGACAGCCCGGTTCTTGAATTGCCGGCGTGTGACGATCTTGGTCTGGGCGGCGCCTAGTCTTTGCTTTTTTCCGCCTCTAATAGTTCACCCAGGGCCTGGGCGGTATCTCCCACCAGCTTGATGCAAATCTGCCGCCGGCTGTTGGGATCGCCGTAGAAGCTTTTCACCGCGTCCTTGTCGCGCCAATTCACTTTCGCGATATCGCGGCAATCAATTCCGCCGCACCCATTGGTGAGTTCCTTGAAGCGCTTGACCAGCTTGTAGGAAGAGCGCCACATTTCCGGCGATTCCTTTTCCTCGGTGTTGGCCCGGCTGAAAAGCTGGGAAAGGACCGCGATGCCGCCGGTGAGGCAGCCGCACACGCTGCCCTGGCTGGCGATGCCGCCGCCAAAAGCGCCCATGGCCCGGATCACGGCCGGCGCGTCGATGCCCATCATTTCTTGACCCGCGGCCGCCACGGCCTGGGAGCAGTGGAAGCGCTGCTTGAACAATTCAATGGCGCGCTCACGCATTTCTTCCGGCGTCATGAAAAACCTCCTCAAAGGTGAATAGCCTTTTGACTAGATCAGTTCGCTCATTATCAAGTCGCGCTGGTGCTGGATGTACTCATCCAAAGTGAAGTGGCGCGATAACGACCAGCGGCGGAATGTCCACATGTGGCCCAGGACCATGATGTTATGCGCCATCAGATCGATTTGGCCTGCATACAGGGGCTTCAGCGTGTAATCCGCCACGCCTTTGCGCAGAAGATCGGCAAATATCTGGGTGATGCGCTCCTCGTGAGCCAGCACGAAACGCATGGAATCCTTGGTCAGGCTTTTGGTCTCTTGATAGATCAAGAGAATGTGGTCGCTCATCTGGTCGCAGACCTGGAAATAGTTTTCCATGGCTTCGGACATGGCGCGGGCCGCGTTGCCGTTATAACGAACGCGCTGGCTCAGACGGCTTTCCATCTCCTGGTGGATGGCTTGGCAGACCAGATAGAGCACGTCTTCCTTGGTCTTTACATACTGATAGAGGTTGCCGATGGAAAAGCCGGCCGCCTTGGCGATCTGGCGGGTGGTGGTCTTGTGAAAGCCGTTGGCGATAAAAAGCTCCACCGCCGCATCCACGATCTGACGGCGGCGTTGGGTAACCAATTCGGGGTCTTTCACCTCGGTGGGGATCTCATGCCCATTGAATTGCGCTTCGGGGTGGTTCATGCCCTGCCTTCCGGCTAAAAGATAGCAATGACCGCGCTATAGCCACAGTTAGTAGAGGATAGGAGGGGCTCAAAGGGGAAACCATGTAGCTTGGTCCGGCCCCGGGCCAGGTGATGAACAAGTCCTCACTACGACTGAGCGCTCGCTCATGTTAAGATTAAAAAGAAACCCCCCGATTGTCAAGTTAAAATATGGTCTTCATTCTCAATTTGATTTATCCATCAATATAAGATGGTTGACCCCGAATACGTGAAGAAGATTTTTGTATGCTGCGTAAATTATTCAATGAGAGGACATTGTTCACCTGGGTTTATTTCTCATATGCCCCCAAGCTGGGAGGATTGCCATAGGCCCGGCCCGCCAGGTCGGTGGCCGGAGCCTGGTCGGAGATGCCCGCTCCCAGGGCCGGCGAGCCTGGCTGCTGGCGGTAGTCTCCATCCGCGCCCCAGGCGGGACGCAAAAAAAGCGGGTCGCCGTAACTATTGCCCGGGCCCAGATCGCCCAAGTTCGCCTGCTCATAGACCGCCTGGCCGTGCTCCAAAATATTGGACGTGCCTGGCAGGAAAAAGAGGTTGTGATCCGCAGCTAGGCTTACCGCCGGCGCCAGCCAAAGGGCGGAATTGCCGCCAACGGCCCTGAAAACGTTGTTGCGCATGAGAAGCGTGAGCCCCACCTCGGGCTCGTCATAGTTGACGTACATCAGGTAATTGCCGCCCAACTGATCGTCCAGGCTTAGGTTGACCAGCTCAAAGCGGTCGCCCTCCCGGCCAGATATCACCAGGGCCGACCAAGGGGTTATCTGGGGATCACCGTCGCCGCGTCCATAGATCAACGTGCTTTCCACTCTTGAGTCCCCGCCCCAAAGCTTCACCCCATCACAGGAGTTGTTGGCCACCAAGGAGCGGCGGATGGTGGTGTTGCGGGTTTTGGAGTCCAGGCCGTCGCCCCGGTTGTGGGTCGCCAGGCAATCCTCTATGAGGAGGGGGCCCTGGGATTCCTCGGTGCCCAGTCCGTCTGGCCGGTCGTAGGGCCGGTTCTCTCCATCCGTGCCTTGGTAATAATGGCCGCTGTAGGATAGCTGGGTGCGGCGGATGACCACCTTGCGCCAGCCGCCGCTATCGCCGGCCGGCCCGCCCGCCGCGCCGAATCCGCAGTACTCGATGCGCGAGTCCTCCAGCACCAGATCCTCCACGTCCTGAAGATTGAGCCCGAACTCGTCCAGGTGGTGGATGTAAAGCTCCTTGAATATCAGATGAGCCGCCGGCTCGCCCATTACCACGATGCCGTCGCGGAAAAGAGCCGAATTGTCGCTGGAGATTTCAAGATTCTCCAGGCGCACATATTGCCGGCCGGAAAGATCGATGGCCATGGCCAGGTCGTCGGCCCCGGCCAGGACCGGCCGGTTGCCGGTCTCACCCCTGATGGTGATCCAGGCCTCTGCGCTGCCCGAAGGAGGGGTGAGGATGTGATCGGGATAAAGGCTGAGCCGATAGTGGCCGCCCCTGATGACCAGGGTGTCGCCGGGGGCCAGGCGGCGCGAGGCCGGGCCGGGCGCGGCCCAAGGTGCGCTGACTTCACCGGAGGCCCCGTCGTCGCCGTCCGGTGCGACATAATAGGTTGCGGCGGCGGCGAAAGACCCCGCATAAAGGAGGCTGGTCAGCGCCAAGGCCAAGCAAAGCAAGCGGCGGATCATGGCGGGTTTTCCCTCCCTTGCGTTCAAGGGGCGGGCGTGGCGGGGATTCTTGTGATGAATCCAAGCCATCACACTTTGTATACCAACATTTTAGGCAGAGACCGCCATCAGGCGCAATGGTATTAGCCGGTAAGGGTCGCGCCACGCTTCAGGGAAGGCCGCCCCTAGCAGCGCCGCAGGAAACGGCGCTGCTAGGGATTCGGCCCAGAATTATGAGGCGTGATTACTTTGCGATTCCCTTTTCCTTGTAATAGCGGATGGCTCCGGGATGCAAGGGTGCATGAAGATCCTCGACCAGTTTATAGAGTTCCAGGCGGCGCAAGGAGGGATGCATGCGTTTGAGAGCGTCAATGTTTTGCCCGATAAGTTCAGCAATCTGGTAGACAACTTTTTCCGGGGTTTTGGCGCTGGTCACCAAAACCGCTTTCACCCCGCAGGTCGGTAGCTCATAGCCCTTATTCAAAAGGCCGGGATAGATATCCAGCGGGGCCCAGGCCTTTAC
>CAZDRW010000164.1:0-860 GCA_964507555.1 uncultured Desulfarculaceae bacterium | reverse complement strand
ACATCGGGAAAACCGATGAGCTTGACCTTGACCCGGCCTTTGGCGGCATTGCCTATGACCTGGTTGGGGTGGCCGGCGGTATAGAAAAATCCGTCCAACTGGCCTGCTTGCAACTTTTGGCTGGCCTCCTCGGCGTTGAGGGGCGCGGCCAGAGCCAAGTCCTTGGTGGTGAGGTGACAGCTATTAAGCGCATCCATGCTGTTTTGGCGAATGCCCGAGCCGGGGGCGCCGATGGCCACCCTCTTGCCCCGCAGGTCGCGGCACTCCTTGATGCCGGAGGGGCCTGAAGCCACCAGCATTACCGTTTCGTTGTATAAACCGCATATCGCCCTTAAATCATTGCGGGGACCGCTTTTAGCCCATTCCGCCTTTCCGGAGATAGCCTGCAAGGCCCGGTCAGACTGGGCAATGCCGAAGGTCATTTGGCCATTGAGCACTGAGTTTATGTTGGCCACCGAGCCCGAAGTGGACTCTGCTTTCAATCTTAGGCCGTGTTTTTGGGACGCCAGGCGGGCGAGAGCCTTTCCCACCGCGTAGTAGCAGCCTTGCTCGCCGCCGGTGCCCAGCGTGTATGCGGTTTGGTCAGCGGCTGAAGCACCGGAAGCAATTAACAGTAAAGAGACCAGGAGGCCAATTATTTGGAAGAATCTATGCATGGTTTCAATCCTTAGCAAAAACGTTCTCAAGCCATTGCCATGGCCCTTTCAGGGGTTCCAAGATTCGGGCAGGGGGCTGGAATCAGGGCAGGCTTAGAAGACAAATCCCTAGCCAAATCCCCGCAAGTTTAATTCAATGCAGGGCGATATGGCGATTATAAAGAGTGTAAAAAACTAATACAATCATAAATCAAGGCGCTCGCC
>CAZDRW010000163.1:0-7377 GCA_964507555.1 uncultured Desulfarculaceae bacterium | reverse complement strand
TTATCCAGGCCTACCTCACGGTGCCCATCCGCACCATAAGCATAGTGCTGGGCGAAGGCGGCTCGGGCGGGGCCCTGGCCCTGCAGGTGGCCGACCGCAAGGCGGCGCTGGAAGACGCCATGTATGCCACCGCCCCGCCGGAGTCTGTGGCGGCCATCATCTTCCGCGACCCCCAGCGCATCGAGGACGCGCTAACCATCAGCAAGGGGACCTCCCGCCATCTCAAGCACTACGGCGTGATCGACGCCATAATCCCCCAGACCAAGATGATCCAGGACGCCGAACATATAACCCGGCACATCCGTGAATACCTGGAGCGCACCGCTAAGGAACTGTCCAAGAAACGCTTGGATAAGCTCCTGATCCAGCGCCGCGAGACCGCTGACGAGATCGGGGTCATGCACCGGGGCCGCTTCTACAACATCAAGCGCTTCATCGAAAAACCGTTGAAGCAGATCCAGAAGCCGCCGCCGGACATCAAGGTAATCAACGCCACCTCGGGCGGCGTGCATGTGTCCGACAACTACGGAGTGGCCCGCGATCTGGAACCCGGACAGGATTACATCCGTTGCGGCGAGGAGCGCCTGCGCTCCACAGGCTCTGGCTGCGGCGAGATGATCCCGCTGGCCGATTATCTGGCCAATCATCAGGTGTGCCCCAATTGCGGCAAACGCCACGTGCTGGACGCCGCCGGCTGGATCAACGTCCTGGCCGACCCCGGCACCTTTCACGAGCTTTTCCGCAACATCACCGTTAAAGACTGCCTCCTGGAGGAAGACATTCACGACTATTACAAGGACTTTCTGGCCAAGCAAAAGAAGCGCACCTCCTTTACCGAGTCATTGGTCACCGCCACTGCCACTATTCACGGCTACCCCAGTGTGCTGGCCATCAGCGAGTTCGCCTTTGCCGGCGGCTCCATGGGCGTGGTGTTCGGCGAGAAATTCCGCCTGGCCGCCTATTACGCCCTGCGCCGGGGCTACCCTCTGGTGAGCGTCTGCTGCTCGGGAGGCGCGCGCCTCTATGAAGGCATCGTGTCCCTAATGCAGATGACCAAGACCGTGACCGCGGTGCAGAAGCTGAAAGAAGCCGGCATCCCCTTCATCTCCATCCTGGCCGACCCCTCCACTGGCGGGGCCATCGCCTCCTACGCCGCCCTGGGCGACGTGTGCCTGGCCGAGCCCCACGCCATGGTCATCTTCACCGGCCCCCGGGTCATGGAGTCCCGCGGGTTCGAGGTGCACGAGGACATGGTTCGCTCGGATTCGCTTTTGGAGGTTTCTGCCCGCACATGGACCGACCAGGAATACTACGGCGACATCCGCGGCATCCAAGAGGTGGTGCCGCGCAAAGACATGCGCCGCACGGTGGCCCGCTATTTGGAATTTTTCGCGCGGGTGCGCCAGGGAGTGGAAGTGCCCAAGGGACAGAAGCCGTACAAGCGCCGCATCAAGCCCGAGGAGGCCGTGATAGAAAATGGCAGCTCTTGATTTTGAAAAGATCGATCTGTTCCGCTGGGCCGATCAACTGCCAACCGTGCTGTGGGACGACCTGTGCGCCCGCTCGCCGCGGGAAGCCGCGGAGGCCGCCGGCGCGGAGTATACCGTTGGGACCTATCGCATCAGGCTGTTGGCGCGGGACTACGAGGTGGACCCGGCCACAGCCGCCATCCGTCAGATCGGCCGGCCCGTGCACCGGGTGAGCTACAACACCGGCGTGGTGCTGCTCACCACCTTGGCCAAATCCCAAGGCCCGCCGCCTAGCGGCAACATGGTGACTCCTAGCGAGCTGCCCGGCGGGCGGCTCTTCTTCGCCGGCCCCCACGAGTTGCCCTTGGCTCCTCTTATCAAACGTTTCGGAGATCGCCCCCAGGACCTGCTGGAACGGGCCACGCTATTGGGCGGCAGGCAGGTGGAAGCCAGCGCGGACATGGCGGTGATGATTCCGGGCCTGCCCAAGGTGCCCTTGTGGGTTCTGCTGTGGGCCGGCGACGAGGAATTTAAACCCAGGGCGGTCATCGGCATTGATGACCGCGCCCATTTTCATTTGGCGGTGGACGCCACCCTGGCTATCAGCTACTTGATGGTCCAGCGTCTGATAAAGGATTAAGCCGTGGGAGACGGCACCGGAGCCTGCGGCATCAATTGCATGGTTTGCGGCTTGTTCCGCCAGGGCAAGTGCGGCCCCTGCGCCGCGGGCAACGAGTCCGAGGCGGACAAGAAGCTAGCGGTGCAATTGGGTCTCCTGGGCGGTACATGCCCCATCCTGCAATGCGCCCGCGACCGCAAAATAGGATACTGCTCAGCCGATTGCCCGGACTATCCCTGTAAGCGCTTCCAAGCCGGCCCCTACCCCTTCAGCCAGGGCTTTTTGGACATGCAGTTCCGAAGGCGCGGGCGGCCCGGCCTGGGCCCGGTGCCCTCGGCTCCACCTAAAGGCAGCAAACCACATTAGTCCTGTGTTGTCCTAATTATTGTTAATTGACGAAGCTGACATCACTATTCTTCAACCAGAATAACGACGGCCGCTGTTTTGCTTAAGCCTCGGACTTGGCAGGCACTTGTGCCTGTGTTAAGTTCTAGGCCGCTATGGAAAACCAAAGCCCTCGTAGCTCAGCTGGATAGAGCAACGGCCTCCTAAGCCGTAGGCCTCCGGTTCGAATCCGGACGAGGGTACCAAAATCATTAGGAAAATCGGATCGCATTTTTTGTGATCCGATTTTTTTGTATGAATGTGTAGGAATTGTCCCCGAAACGTTCCTTTTGCAGGCCTGCCGGCACAACGCATGTTGACCTTTTACGCCTTGCCGATTTCGTGCAGATAATTGTTGGTCGTGGTGGCCTGAGTATGGCCCAGGCGCCCCTGGATGGTGGTGAACGGAAGCCCCTCGGCTGCCCAGCGCGAAGCGGTGTAATGCCGGAAGCAGCCCGGGGGGAAATACTCGAGTTTGCCCGCAGCGCAACACCTCCGTTGGTTCTTAACTTCCCACATGGCCACGCGGGGGCTTTGGGCATCTTCCTGCTCAAACACGTAAAGCTTACCGTCACCCTGAGTCCGGCTCCAAGACCTGAAGCGATTGGCCAATGCTCTGGAGATCTCCAACCGCCGTGACTTGTGGCTTCCGGTGGCGGTCTTGCGCGTGTAAAGGACCACGCTAAACGGTGGGTCGAAACAGCGCACATCCTCCCATGGGATATTCCGGGCCTCTGAAGGCCTGGCCGCAGTCTCTATCATCAGCTCCAAATAGAGGCGGTATTCGCCGTCCGCGGCCATTCGGATCGAATTCACCTCCAAAGGCCTGGGCACGTACTTTACCTTTTTGAACACGGCAAAGCGCTCCACGTATTTGAAGGGGTTTTGTTGGCGAAAGGGGATAGCTCTCTTTTTGCCCCAAGGCTCCGACCAGGCCGTCTGGCTGTACTTGAGCCACTTATTGACTTCCCCCCTGCCCTTCGACCTATCAACCAGATCGGAGGCCCAACTACTGGCCCAATCCTCGGTCATATCTGTGGTGAGGTCATCTGCAGGCAGGGATGCATACTCGGGCGCCTGAGCCAACGCCCGGGTCATGAGGTTTTCCATGTCCCGCGCGTGCCGGCCTGAGCGGTGGTTGTCCACCCAGCGAATCTGACCATCATTGGTTATGGTGGGAGAGCCTAGCCAGTGGACCCAGCGCCGGTATAGTTCAGCTACCGTTTCCCTGTGCTCGGAAGAAGGCTCTAAAATCTTTGGCGGTCGCCCCGTGTCCTGGAATTCCTTTAGCCACGCGAACAGAGCGGTTTGAGCTTCCTCTGGTGTTTCGTACCAAGCTGGACTGTGATACTGGACGTACTTTACGGTCTTGTGGAAGCGAAACCGATCGCCCACCTGCTCGATGTTCCTGGGTAGCTCCCTCTTGCGTTTCCTGGGCATTCCAGTACCTCTGCCAGGCGTCAGGTGGAAAGCGATAATATAGACGGTCGCCGGTACGTGACCGGATGCACCGACCACCGAACAGGCGATATTGATCTACGATGGTGCGCACGCCAAGACGACCAGGGCCCGGGGGCTGTTGGTCCGCCACCTGCTTTGGGGTGAGTGCTTCGGATAAATGAAATTCGCCCGTCACCGACATTTTCGGCTCCGGGCGCGTTCGAGAAGAACCTATGCGTGACTTGCGACATTTTATAAATATCAAGTTTTGGTTAGGCCGGCAACATTGAAATTCATTTTACACCAAATCACGCGCTAAATTATCCAATCACAGTATTGCCACCGACCGCCTCGTTCTCGCCCCCCACCCCTCCTCTTCCTCCTCCCAAGCTTGGCGCCTCCCCCCACCCCCCCACACCCCAGCCACAACCGCCCCGTACCGCCGGCGATTGACCTTCTTCACCGAATTGAGGTAACGTGACATTGATTGGGGGGTCTGCTTCTTTAGATAATTCACCGCAAATCAATCGATTTTTTTCCAAGGCTAGTAATGGACCTTTACGGGTTCAAGACAGCACTGGGAGCGTCCAAAGGCCTATGACGAGGCGAAACGCGGCGACTGCCGCATAATCTGAAAGTAATCATTTGTCATGCACCTTCTTAGGGGGAGCCATGCCTGTCTATCTTTTTGCCAAAAAACGTTTGTGGCCGGCGCTGGCTGGTCTTTTGTTTTGCCTTTTCCTGGCTAGCCCCGCCTGGGCGATTGATTACACCTGGGTCGGCCCTGTTATGGGTAACGTCGGCGACTGGGCTAATCCTCCTAATCCTCCTAATCCTATAAATTGGTCGCCCGCACCCACAGATCTGAATGCTGGTCCTGTGCCGGGGGATACGATTACCTTCGATACCAATGTCAACCTCCGCCTGGGCGCCGACCGGGTTGTGAATTCGATAACCATAAATTCAGACAGTATGTCGTTTATAAACTTTGCTATAGAGACCACCAACATGACCGTTGGCGATGCAAGTATCTCCGCGATCAATGGTATGACCGTAAACAACGGGACCCTGAATATTGACACCAGGTACGAGATTATTAGCGGCGATTTGATTATCAATGGGTCCAACAACATCACCGGCGCGGGAGTCTTTTTTATAGATGCTGGTAGCAGCATTCTTTTGAATGGCAATCAAAACATACGCCTAAGTAATACCCAAGTGGACCCTGACGCGGAAATTCAATTATCAAACGGAGCGTTGCTAACCATTTTGGAAGGAGCGGTCCCGTGCCCCACAACCGGCGATGGCAGCCTTAATATCAATAGTCCGGGAAGGACCGTAAGCATTGTGGACCGCAGTCAAACCTATAGCGGATTCACCAGAGTCAGCGCTGGAACATTGCGGGCCCGCTGGGGGGACCTGCCGGATAACACTGACCTGACGATCCTTGCCGGAGCCATGGCCCAGCTTGGCGCTGAAACCCTGAACACCATTTCCGGCAGCGGGAATATCTCCATTTATTCCGGCACCGTGCAAGTCGCCGGAACCAGTACCTTCAGCGGCAATATAAGTGAGGATGGGGATAGATCGCTTATAAAGGACGGGCCGGGCACCCTGACCCTGACCGGAAATGTAGATACGGACATAGTTTTAGACAGCGGCGGTCTGGTGTTCAACGGGACCGCGCAACAAACCATTACACAAAATGGCGGCACCCTAAAGGGAACGGGAACCTGCAATGATCTGCTCACCATATCCGGAGGCGTGTTTGAGCCGGGACGCAGCATCGGAACGTTCAGCACCGCGGCCGATTTTGTCATGCAGGCTGCCTCTGATTTGGATATAGAAGTTAGTGGATATTCGGCGGACCAAGTCAGTGTTGGCGGCGATGTGACCCTGAACAACCCCATCCTGAGCGTATCCGGTACTCCTTATAGAAATCACGCATACACCATCATCCGAAATAATGGCCCGAACCCGGTTGCCGGCACTTTTAACATGCAGCCTGAAGGCTCCGACTTTGAGGGCGTGGGCGGTTACTTCTATCGGATCACCTACCAGGGTGGCGATGGCAATGATGTGGTCTTGACCTCGCTCAACGGCATCAATCCGCCCTCGCCCACCCCCACGCCCGAACCCGAGCCCGAAGGCCCGCCCGCGCCTTCGGTGCCCCAAGGCTCGGGCCCCAGCCCGGCGGGCTCCTTGGATGGATCGCAGCTAAGCTGGCCTGGCGTCAAGGGCGCCTCCCATTACCGCATCTACCGGGCCGACTGCCCAAAGTGCAAGCGCAAGGAGATAGGCCGGGTCAAGGGAACCAGCTTCATTGACAACACCGCCGAGGCAGGCCGCCCCTATTATTATTGGGTGCGCGCTGAAAACGGTGAAGCTATCGGCTACTACTCCAACTGGATGGCGGCATGGCGCTATGAGCAGAACCCGGGCCGGGCGGGGGATTTCAACGGCGACGGCGTCATGGACCTCTTGTGGTGGAACCCTGATGACAACCATCTCTACATATGGTTCATGATGGGCGGCCAAGTCATGAACGTTAGCGCGCCCATTGATGGCCTGGATATAAGCCAGTGGCTTTTGATAGGCACCGGCGACCTCAACGGCGACGGTTTATGCGATCTGCTTTGGTGGAAGCCCGAGACCGGCGAGATTCTGTTCTGGTACATGCAACCCAGCCTGGCCACGGCCAGCTCCGCTTTCCAGGCCATGTCCGATCCCATCTCCCCAACCATACCCAGCCATGCCGCCCTGTCTTATCCCGGCGATCTCAACGGCGACGGATTTCTGGACATACTTTGGCGCGATTATGCCAGCGGCGATGTCGCGGTCTGGCTCATGGGAGAAGACGGCAAGCCGCATTTAACCGGCCCGCCAATTCCGGCTGATGATGACATCATCAAGGGTGAGCGCCCCGGCATTAGCGGCAGGCTTGAGTGGCAGGTGGCGGGCCTCAGTGATGCGGACGGCGACGGCAAGGCTGACGTGATCTGGCAGGACGAGCGCAACAACCGCCTGGTGACCTGGATCATGGACGGCGCGGACATCACCCAGGCCATCCCGGAGAACAAGGGCCTGGACACGGTGTGGCGCTTGGTGGGCCTGGGCGATCTCAACGGCGATAGGATGGCGGATATAGTGTGGCGCAACGAGGCCAGCGGCGAAGTAAAGGCCTGGCTCATGCAAGCGGGCGTATTCAGCGAAGAGCGCGTCATCATTGAAGGCTCCGACGAGGCCACCCAATGGCAGGTCAAGGCGGTGGGTGATTTCTGCGCGCCCGGCTGCGAAGACCTCTATTGCAAGCATTCCGAAAGCAGCGCGGCGCGAATCGTGAAGCTGGATGGACAGCAGTTCACACCTACGGTGGAGTAGAGCCCGTTCTAATGCAAAAACATAAAAAAAGAGGTGGACCCCAAAAATCGGACAGTCGTGTAAGGTGGTAGGCACGACGACGAT
>CAZDRW010000162.1:0-7404 GCA_964507555.1 uncultured Desulfarculaceae bacterium | reverse complement strand
TCCTGCCCTGGAGCCGGTTGCGGGCGTAGTCCACCATGCGGTCGAACCATCCCTTTGCTTTCTGCATTTTCATCAAGCCGCCGCGGCCGCGCGTGTACACGTCCGGTTTGTGGGCGATGCGCAGGGTCCCCACGATCAGCGCGCCTTGCTCGATCTGCTGGGCTTCGATGCCCGGCGGCAGGGTCTGCCAATAGATACGCTGGTATTGGGGATATTTCTTTTGAAAGGCCTTCATCAGCTCATGGCTCACCATGAATTGGTTGCCCGCGAAGAACACCACCAATTGCGGATCAACCACGTCGCCGTGCAGGTCGGCCATGTCGTTGACGCCGCGCAGGCTGAACTTCTTGCCGTTAGTCGGGGTGCCCGCCCAAGGCGGATATATCTGGGCCGCCAGGGCCGGCATTGCCAAGGCAATTGCCAGCACCGCGGCCGTAAGGATTCGGATTAATGCTTTAGCCGTCATGGCAGCTCCTTTCCAGCGGATTTATGCGTCGCGATCGGTATCAATAAAACGGAATAAAGGCATAGCCCCGGAGTTCATAGGTCGGCACCACGGTCAGGGCCGACAAGGCGATGCCAAATTGCGGGCTCACGCTGGAGTGCGCTATGTGGTGCTCGGCCAAACCCTGTCCGCAGACCAACAGCTTCACGCCGGCCTTTTTAAGCTGGTCGATGAGTTTCAGATTGGCGTTGGCAAAGCCGTGCTTCTTGGCAAACAGCGCGGGCTTCAACACCGCTTCGGTGGCCGGGCCGTGCAGCACCAGCACCAGCTTCAATTTTTCCGGGCCCATGCCGGCGGAGGCGAACACGTTTATCAGCCTGGCCACCTTTGATAGGCCCGGCACTACCTTGCCCTTCATTTTGGGCCAGCCGGTAATGTCGAAGACGACCTTATAGTTCAAGCTGGGGTCCGGCTGGACCTCGGCCTTGGGCAACGAAACGATTCCGCCCTCGCCCTTTATCACGGGATATTGCCAATCGGCGGCCAAGCCTGGCGCAACACATGACAGAGCCAACCAAATCGCTATAGACAAGGCGGCAAGTATTTTCATTGCACTTCTCTCTTTCTGATGCCGTTTAATCTTGCCGGCATCATTGGGTTGTCCGAAAAGAGGCAATCAAGCTCACCAGTCCCCAGCGAGCTGCCTCGGGCAATTCATTGAACGGCTGCATCACGGTTCCGTTGTAGCCGCCTGTGATGACCGCAAAGGCGTATTCCGGCGTAAGCCCGTAGCGGGAGAGATCGGGCGGCGCTGGTTGGAGATTGCGGCCGAAGCCGCTTACCTGTCCCCGGTCGCCATGGCATTTGGCACAGATTCGAGCAAAGGCTTGTTGGGCCGCGGCCTCGTCTTTGGGATGATCACTCGGCTGGGACCTGGCAGTAAGATGGAATTGCTGTTCCAGGTAATCCAGCAATGATTCCAGTTTGCCTCTGTCAAAAACCGAGAAATATGGCATGCCCGAGCCGGGAACGCCTTTCAGGATAAGTTGATAAGCGTATTGCCGGTCGGCCCGCACCGCGTTCAGTTTCTCCGGCGGGATGATTAGGCCCGCCGCCTCCGACCCGTCTCCATTGCCCTCGATACCGTGGCAAAACGCGCACGAGTTGGCATAGATGGTTTCGCCGTTGTCATAGACCGTGGCCAGGTGGCTGCGGAATTGATTGAAGGAAGTCTCCTTGAAAGGGGAAAGCTTACTGTTCAGTTGTGAAGCCCGGTCCGCCAGCGCTGCCTGGACCGGAGCCACAGCTTGATGCTGCAGGAACTGACGGGCCAGCAGCATGGAAACCAGGATGATTGGAAGCAGCATCAGGGTAACCCCTATGCGGGCGTGCTTGGCTTCGGAGTTTTGGTAAAAGGCCAAACCCAGCAGCAGCATGGCTGCGGCTACCCCCACGGTAACCGCGCCGATCACCTGTGGAGTGAGCCGCCCCAGCACGCTAACCAGCAGCAGCACGCCTATCACCACCTGAAACAAAGTGGCTGCCACCATCCAGTTCGACAGATGATAGTGGCGATCTTCGGCGCCCTTGGTGGAAAAGAAATAGTGGAAAGCGCCTCCAAACAGAGCAGCCGCGCCAAGAATGTGCAGATAGCGCATGAGCCAGTGGAACACCAGGCCCGGCTCGGCTCCCAAGCCCTTGGCCGACACCGTTGCCCACTTGTCCGGGTTTTCCACAAGAGTGAGCACGGCGCTAAACACCGCTGGTATGGCAAGCAGGGCAGCAAGGCCCAATACCCCGAAAATCATGTGGCGCAACGGATGCACATCCATCTTGTGACCCAGGGTATCCAGCGATAGGAATGCGAAGATCATCAGCCCGGTCAGCCCCAGCCAATAGGGAGCCAAGATGGCGGCGGCCGAAAGCAGCGGTATGCTCCACAGCACCTGGATGATCAATAGCGGGGCCACCCCCAGCACCACGGCCAAACTCTTTAAGGCTAAATGAACGCGCAGCACCCGCTTGTCCCAGCGCAACTCAAAACTGTAACCCGTGAGCCAGGAGTGAAGGAAGAAGAACACCGCGATCATGGCGGTACCCAGCATCAGCAGCACGAAAAGCAGATGCAGAGCAAAACTTGAAAAGAGCAACAACTCCATGAAGGAGTCGCCCAGGGGCTTGCCGAGGAACAGGTCATGCAGATTATTCATGGCCCGCCTCGCTCCAGACCGCTGGCGGCACAGCTTCCAGCGAACGTTTCTGCCCGGTTAGCGCGTAAAGATAGGCGCCCAAGGTTCTGGCCTCTGCCTCTGTTCCGGAGAAAGGAGGCATGAATGGCACCATGCGGCTGGTGTTGTTGATGAGTAGGTTGACCGAGGTTTGGGTCCGCCCGCGCAGGCGATCGCGGATATCGTTGAGACCGCCTATGGTGTGGCAAACCCCGCAGTTGCTGGCGAACAAGGCATGGCCCGCCGGGTCCCGGGGCCAGAGATGACTGGGCTGCGCTTGGTACCAAGCCGCGTTGGCAAGAAAACCGCTCTTTCTCAAGTAGAGGTTTTGGGACAGGTTGATTTGGTTGGCGTACATGTAGCCAGGCATCAGGTAGGGTCCCCGGATAAACTCACGGGTGCGTTCAAACTCCGCGACCAGGCCGATAGCCATGACCAAAGCCGGAATGATGAGCAGCTTGGCGGCCAGACGGCGGCGCATCAGCGCGGCGGCCCCCGCCGCGGCTATCAAGAGCACGGCAACCAGATTGCCCAGCCAAAGCAGCCAAGGCTTCTGCGCCAGATGCGAGGTGAGCACCGCGAAAAGGCTGTGGGTGAAATAGGTCTGGGGCACGCGCTGAAAGTAGATCCAGGTCGCCAACGCGCAAAGCCCGCCCGCTATGAGAAGCCAGCCGCCGCAGAGCCTGACCACGCGCTGCCTGAGCGATTGGGAGGCCTGGCGGGAGAACAGAAGGAAAGCCAAACAAAAAAGCGCGCCCAAGGCCAGGCCGCCGAAAAACCGCAGGGCAAGCTGGGGCCAAAAGGTGGGATTGAAAAAGGCCGATACCAGCTGCTGATTCTGCACCCATCCGTCCGGGGTGAGCATGAAGCCCAGGATGCCGGATATCAGAAAAGCAGAAACCAAGGCCACCGCCACATATGACCAGCCCAAGGCCACATGCCATCCTTGATTGGCGGGCCGCATGCGGTCCCACAGAAAATAATAGGGCAGCAGGATCAGCACCTCCAGGGTGAAGGCGATCCATTCAATAAACCAGGGCCAAAAAAAGACCCTTAGCAAGGAGCCGATGCCGGCGGGGGCAAGCACGCTAACCGTGAACCAGATGCCGGCGCCGGTTACCGCGCCCACCGCGGTGATGATGACCACCGCCGGCTTGAGCATGTGCTGGGCCAGGCCCTCCAACTCGTGGTCATTCCTAAGCACGGCCATGTGCTCCAGCAGCACGATGAGGCTCACCGCTCCGATGGCAAACCCGTGGCTGAGCACCACATGGGTGACCGCCACCAGCGCGATGGCCATCCCTTGGCCAAGCCCGGGGATATAAAAAACGGGAAACAGCATGGCGTCACCTGGCCGCTTGGAAGTGGGGGCGGGGCTGGCTGGTGGCAAAAGCCGCCACGTCCCAGGCTTGTTCAACCGTGAGCGTGGGGTTGTTCTTGGGCATGAAGTGGTGCGTGAAGGCCGAAAAGTTTTTCAGCTTATGCATGCCGGCCCCATCGTTGAAGGAAGCGGGGCCCCATAGAGGCGGCGCGATTTCGGTTCCCAGGCCGTCGCCGCCGTGGCAGCGGGCGCAGACCTGGCTGAATATCTTTTGGCCCGAGGCCCGGTCCGGCTTGTGATCCTCCGCCAGCTTCTTCAACCCCAACCAGGGGATGTCGGCGTAGATGGGCAGGCCCTTGGAGATCCAATGATAGTAGGCCATGACGGCCTGCATGTGCCGTCCCTCGGGAGGAAGGGGCTTGCCGTTCATGCTGCGTTGAAAGCAGCCTTGGGTGCGGGTGACCAGGTCGGTGACGTACTTCTGCCGCTTGCGGTATTTGGGATAGGTGGCCGCCACCCCCACCAGGGACAGGGTGTTGCGCTCGCGGCCCGCGTTGAAATGGCAGTTGCGGCAGTTCAGCTTGTTGCCCACGTACTCCTTGGCATAGGTTTGGGTATCCATCAGGATGTGATAGCCCAGCATTACGCCCTCGCGGATGTCGGCGGGCGCGTCTTCCGGACGGGGAGGCGCGAAAACAACTTGAGACGCCTGTAATGTTTTGCCGCCGAGGTTACCAGCCATTATTGCCCGGTTAGCGGGTAGATCTATCATTGAGCTGAACAAGGCGTATAGGCCCGCGCCAGCCAGAACCAGCGCCACCACCAAAACCAGGGCGAGTAATATTCCACGGGAACGCAAGGTTATTCTCCAGTAGTGAAGGTTTGCGACGGCCTAAAGTGCATTGCGTAAATCAGCGGTCAAGCAATGTAAGATGCGCCTGCAAAACAATCAAAGAGTGGAAATTGGGGAACTGGTTGCGCTTTTTGTCCAGCTCCGCCCGAAGCTCGGTTATTTGATCGGAGAGCTTCCTCACCTTTTTCATGTCGGGCTTGGGCTGGCTCCACTCGGTTTGCAGCTCCATTTGGTCGCTGGCGAGCTTTTGCCTGGTCTGCAGGGTCTCCTTATGGAATTGGGCGCGCATACTGTTCCAGCGCTCACGATCAGCCTGCGACATGCCTTGCCAGCCGTGATAGCCGGGCCCCATGCTTCCGCCGCCGTAGTAGCCGCCCATAGGCATGCCATAGCCTGGGCCCATCATGCCGTAACCCGGTCCCATCATGCCGTAGTAGCCCGGACCCATCATGCCGTAGCCTGGTCCCATATGGCTTCCATAGTAAGCCAGGGCCTCGTCATCCCCGGCCATGGCCGGTGCAGCGGCCAGGGCGATCAGCATTAACGCAATGAGTAAATGATAAGGTCGCATGTTCATACTCCTCTGTTTTGTGCATGCGGTTAGTTAAAATTATCGAACCGCTTCAAGTAAGCGCGTTCACCTTCCCCAGGGTTTGACGGAGAATCTTGGCCGAGGCTTTCATGGCGCGGTCTTCATCTTCGGCCAAGTGCGGCGTCACAATCCGCTCCACGCCTCCGGTTCCCACCACGCACGGCAAAGAAAGGCATACTTCTTCCAGGCCGCTTAGATCGCGGGCCAGGGTGGAAATCGTGAGCAGGCTGTGCTGATCCTTGAGCACCGCCTCGGCGATGCGCGCCAAGGCCAGCCCTATGGCGTAGTAGGTGGCGCCTTTACGCTTGATGACTTCATAGGCAGCCTGCGGCACCTCCTTTGATAGACGCCGGCGCAGGCTGCCGTCATCGCATTGCTTGGTGCAGGAGGAGCAGTAGTCCTCCATGGGGACTCCGGCCAGGTTGACCTGGCTCCAAACCAGGACCTCGCTGTCGCCGTGCTCGCCCAAAACGTGCGCGTGAACATTGCGCGGATCCAGACCGCAGTGGGAGGCCAGCAAGGAGCTGAAACGCGAGCTGTCCAGCACGGTGCCGGAGCCGAACACTTGTTGGGCGGGAAGCCCTGATGCCTTGAGCGCCACCTTGGTGAGCACGTCCATGGGGTTGGCCGCCACCAGGATTATGGGATCCGGGTTGTGCTCCAGGATTTGGGGGATGATGGCGCGCATGATATCTGCGTTTTCCTGGGCCAAATCGAGCCGGTTCTGGCCTTCCTTCTGGGGCGCGCCGGCGGTGATCACCACCAATTGGGCCCCCTCGCACAGCTCGTAGCCTCCGGCCTCGATGGCCATGGGTTCCAGGAGGGCCGATCCGTGACGCAGATCCATGGCCTCGCCCAGAGCGCGTTCCCGCGAAACGTCGATAAGGGCCAGTTCGCGCGCCACGCCCTTTATGGTCATGGCGTATGCAAAGGTGGATCCGACCATGCCGGCGCCAATTATCGCCACCCGCCGCTGAGAGCCTCTGTGCTTCATTGCGCGACTCCCTTTTCTCGGTTCAGATGAAGAAAGCGGGCGTTAATGGCCACGATGACCGCGGAGGCGGACATCAACTGCGCGCCAAACGCCGGACTGAGGACGATTCCGAGACTATTTGCGGCAATAGCGGCACTCCACCATGGTGGTGCGCCAGTTTCCTTCATGTTACTTGCCGCACAGGGCGCAACCAATTTTTTCTCTGTCATGCCGGTCTGCTTCTCGCCGGTTAGGCCTATTGGTGTAGAAGGAGGATGCTATTATTTTTGCTTATCCGCCATTTCGTCCACCTCCTTGAAGCCGTGGTCCAGCCATTTCTGCTCGTCCGGCAACAAGAGCTTCAAGAGACGCAAAAATTCGCCGGCGTGCTCCTTTTCTTCGTTGGCGATATCCTGCAGCACGGCCTTGGCCAGCTTATTGTCGGTGGAGTCTGCCAAGGCTTCGTATAGATGTATCGCCTCCTCCTCGGCCGCCAGGGAGAGCCGCAACGCCCTGGCCAGCTCCCGGTCATTGAGCTTGCGCTCGGGCACCTTGCCCACAAACGGATTCATGAATTCAGGCACGTTACTCTCCTTTGCCTTTGTTTCTATAAATCTGAGAGCTTGTCATAAGGCCTGGTGCGCTCGACCCATTTTGAATAATCCTTGAACACGACCCGACCGAAATGCTGCGCTTTCGCAAAAGCTTGGTTCCAATCCTTGATCCAATTGAGCGCAGGCAGGTTGGTTCTCCTAAAACTTTAATTCGGCCGACCCTTCCCACAGGCCGTGAATATTGCACCAGCTGGTTGCGATGAGTTCGCCTGGTAGATCCAATTTCACCTTGAACACCGCCTGCGGCTCGGTATTGCAGGTAATGGTGTTGGGACCTTCTGTGCTGGCGCCATGGGCCAGGAAATCGGCGCGCCCCACATGGTAGGCGAACTTGCCTCCCTCGGGCAGATAATATAGTTCTATCCAGGCGATAAAATG
>CAZDRW010000161.1:0-7407 GCA_964507555.1 uncultured Desulfarculaceae bacterium | reverse complement strand
CATAAGGCACTTAGGTGCATTTGGCTTGCAAGGAGTACCCGTCCGATGAATAAATCGCAGCTGATCGAGGCATTGGCCAAAGCCGAAAATCTCACCATCAAAAAAGCCGAGATGGTGGTGAACACCATGTTTGGTTCGGTTGAAGAGGCATTGGTCAAGGGAGACCGGGTGGAAATCCGCGGCTTTGGAAGTTTCAAGGTCAAGGATTACGACGGATATCAGGGCCGCAACCCAAAGACGGGCGAAATCATTGACGTAGGCAAAAAAAAGCTACCCTTTTTCAAAGTGGGCAAGGAGCTCAAGGAGAGGGTGGATAAGTAGTTATTACTTTTCGCCTGCCTTAATAATTTTGTTATTTTTTAGGCCCCGCGCGCCAATTCAGCGGCGGGGCCTTGCGTTTACGCGTAAAATACCATTCGACCCCGGCCGTGCTAGATGGGGAGCTAGCGGTGCCCTTTTCCCGAAATCCGCTTATGCGGGGTTGAAGGCCCGCCTAGGGCCCTTTGTCGGAGAAGGCGTGTTGCCTTTACCTCTGCCGGACACCGCGTGACGAACGGTCGTGAATCCCGTCAGGTCCGGGAGGAAGCAGCGGTAAACGGTGCGGTCCGTGTCGCGGAACGTCCCGGTTTGTGGAGTATAGGCCAGCCGTCTTTACTTGGCATAGGTTCGAAGCGGGATGCACGGCTGGGGTCACCTTCTTGTTGGCAATTCCCTGCAACACCTCGCCTGCCTAGCTGGAAAATTCATGAGCCCCACCTTGCGCCAAACCTTGGCCTTGATTCTAAGCCAACGTGAGAGCAGCGCTCATGAATTAGCCGAAGAACTGATGCTTACCCCTGCAGAGGTGGAATCCCATCTAACCCACCTGAAGCACTCTCACAAGTACCGGTTCAAGATGCGACCAGCCAAGTGCGGGTCTTGCGGTTATGAATTCAAGAAACGGGGCCGCTTGGACGCGCCTGGCCGTTGTCCCCAATGCAAGGCTGAACGGGTGGAAGGTCCCTGGTTCAGCTTATCAGTCTAACGCTAGTAGTAATCATTGCCTGCGCAGCGCTAACCAAAAGCGCCATGAGCGATGATTGGCCGACCTTTTCCTATAAAGCGGGCGCAATCGATATGATATGCGGCCCTAAAGAAACAAGGCCCGGCTTCCGCTAATAATCTGATAATGTATAATATCTTAGAGCTCCGTCTCGGGGGGGCGACCAAAATTAACGAGCAACGGAAAGCAAACATGCCCCAGGAACCCTACGAACTTACAGATGGCTATTATTTCCCGGTGTCGCCTTTGCTGCTTTTCCCGCGCACCAAGGGCAAGTTCGGAGTTTATGTAAAGATTAATGAGCAATACCGCCTTTACGCCCACCCGGATGAGCCCTTCAACGAAGAACAGCGTCGCAAGCTATATGAAAACGGCGTCACCGAGGTTTACGTGCTGGGCAAGCAACGCCGCCAGTTCCAGAACTATTTGGAAACCCACTTGGGCGGGGTGTTGGACAACGACAACCTTCCCATGAAGGAACGTAGCAAGGTTTTTTACAACGTGTCGGCTTCCATAATGCGCGAGACCTTCGAAAGCCGTCTGCCAGGCACTCTGGACAAGGAGCGCTTCGAGCGCATACTCAACATGGTAACGGCCAGCACCCGCTTCTTGCTTAAAGGCGGCTCCATCAAAAGCCTGGCCAAGTTCATTTCACACGACTACAAGACCTATTCCCACTGCGTGCACGTGTTCGTATTCACCAGCGCCATTTTGCAGACCTTCGGCCTTGAAGAAGAAGCCATAACCCAGGCAGGCATGGGAGCGATGCTGCACGACATCGGAAAAACCGTCATACCCAAGGAGATACTGAACAAGAACGGCAGCCTCACCCTACAGGAACGAGAGGTGGTGCAGACCCATCCAGTTAAGGGCGTGGCGCTTTGCTCACAGATGCCGCTCAGCCAAGAGGCAATCAATGTGATTCTTTTTCATCATGAAAAACTGGACGGCACCGGATATCCGGCCGGATTGGCCTCCGAAGCCATCCCCTTGGCCGTGCGGGCCTCCTCTTTAGCCGATGTATACGACGCGCTTACCACCGACCGGCCCTATGCCCAGGCCCGTAGTCCGTTTGAAGCGCTCAGCACCATGCGCGATGAAATGACCACGGCCCTGGACCAGGAGGTCCTCAAGCGTTTGGTTATGGTGCTAAGCGGCGCGGCGGTGATTTAGCCTTTGGTCTCGGGCGTCAGTTTTGCGCAAGTAGCGCATGATCTATGCGCAAGCGGGCGTCTTTGAGGGCGGCGGCGATTTGCTCCAGGCGTCCGGGCTTTAGTGCGCTGGCAAAACCAATGGACCACAAGGCGGCGGGCAGGCCGCCATGGGCACCCAGCGGCACTGCGACCCCCCAAACACCCAAAAGGTATTCGTCGGTCTCCATGGCATACCCCTGCGTGCGTACTTTACTGAGCTGAGCGAGCAAGCGTGCCGGGTCGTTGACTGTATGTGGGGTGTGCTGCGTTATGCCCTGGGCAATTATGCGCTCAACCGCCGCCGGAGGCATGCCGGCCATGAATACCTTGCCAACGGCGCCTGCGGTGACCGGCAGCCTGGTGCCGGGACCAGCTGAAATACCGATTACGCCCGAGGGCTGGCGGGCCTCCACTACGGTGACTTCGCCACGGCCCAGGACTCCCAAAAAGATGCTTTCGCCCAATTCGTCGCGCAGGCGGGTCATCTCAGGGCTTGCCAATTCCTTTAGTTGGGCGTGGATGAAGCCGCGGCCAGCCAAGTTGGAGATCAAGGGACCCAGCCCATAACGCTTTGACGCCGGGTCACGGGTGAGCGCCCCACCGGATTCAAGTTGCGAGCATAGGCCGGAAACGGTGCCTTTGCTTATATCCAGGCGGCGGGATAGTTCGCTGATACCCAGACCTTGAGTGCTTTCGGCTACCAGTTCCAGAATTGCGAGGGCGCGCCCCACCGAGGGCGCGCGATAGCCTTGTGGTAAAGCCATGAAGTTCTCTCTGCTGAACGAAACGTATATTATAAGATGACAGCGGCCAGCCTGCCTTGTCAAGTGGAGTATGCGGTTAGGGACGGATTGATATATGACAGGCGGGGGAAAAGGCGCAACAAGCCCTATTCGTCAAGGAGTTGACGAATGGGGCCGAACCTTCCGGCAATTATTGAGCCCGCTCGGAAAAAGCCTCCCACCGGGTTAGGCATAACGGCTCAGTTCTTGCCCCTTGCCATCGGCGCCGGAGCCATGGTTTTTAGGCCGGGCCGCTTCATTGCGGGGCAAGACTTTCTTGGCCTTGCGCCGGTCTTTCCGGCGAACCTCGGAAAGCGGTTCGGGCTCCTCGCGTATGGGTTTTATAAGGTTGATATCCGCGAGCATAGCCAATCTTACCTCCCTATTAGGCTTATCGGCCATGCCCTGGTGAAGCTTGAATTTTCCCGTTAGGGCAATGACGCTGGAGGCCTCCGGCCAGTTGGCGCCGGTGGGCGCCTGGTTTGGGCCAGAAACTCAACCATGTCGCTCACGAACAGCAGGCAGTCCCGGCGTTTTTGGTCTGAGCAGCCACCGTGGGCACTGCACCAATCAGTATTGCCGCAGTGCAGGCAAAGCAACTCTGGGCTCAGTAATGCCTGATCATAAAAATTTCGAAGCGCTTTCCTGGGCTGACCGAACATGACCCCTCCTATAGACCCCAGCTTGACGGTGTCCGACTTTACCAGCTTGCTTTGCAGCATCCATGCCAGCTCAGGGCTATACCTGAAAGGCTTGCCACGTTGGGGCATACATGTTAGCTTGTCTTACCAGTTTTAACGGGGGATTACGCAGGAATGACAGCACTGCTGGTATTAGGGCTTCTAGGGGTTACCGCCTTATTTTTGGCGGGCACGCTGACCTATCTTTATCGTTGGCGGGTTCGAAAACGCCTATTTCCCCAGTTGCCCCGCCTCTGGAGAGGCGACCGCAGCCGCTTCGTGGTTTCCACGGGACTGTTTGTGTTGTCATTGCTGGCGTTTATGGTTGTGAGCCTGGCCACCGGCCCTTCGTTGCCGGAGCCTCCGCCAAAGCTTGCGGCCAATAAACCCCAAGGACCATCATTCGATGGCACTCCGCCGCCAACTCCTCCGCCGCCCAAAGCCGAGGCACCCCTTTCATCGCCTAGGCCGCCAACTGGTGCGACTCCCGTTGCGCCGGCGACGGTCTTAGGTGAGCAAGTTCAGGTAGCAGCTAAGCCAAAAGAGATAACATCGGCTCCGGCCCCACAGCAACCAGAGCCCACTAAGTCGCAAGCAAATGCCAAGCCGGCTGCTAGCGTGCCTGCCGGCGTGCAGCCCGAGAAACAAGCCGCGCCGGCTCAGGATAGCCGGCCGGGTTCTGCTCAAGCCAAGGTGGAGCCAAAGCTTTCCGCGCCTGGTCCAGCTAAGCCGGCAAAAGAACCAGCGCCTCAAGCAACCACGCAGACAGCGCCTGCCTCGGCCAAAAAACAGCCGCCGGTTCAGAACAAGAAGCCGCCCGCCGAAAAAAAACTTGTTAAAGCCAAACCGGCTGCGCCTCCTGCCTCTTCGGCAACGATCAAGGAGCCGGTTAATAGTAAGCAACCGGTCAAGACAGCTCCGGCCAAGAAAGCCAAGGCCCGGAAGCCTGCGCAGGACAAGCCATCAGGCAAGGTCTATACGGTGTGCGTTGCTTCCTTTAAGGACAAAGAAGCGGCCCAACGCCAGGCAAAGCGCTTGGCTGACAAGGGCATGAAGGGCCGGATCATCAAGGTGCAGCTTAAAGAAAAAGGCGAGTGGTACAGGTTGTGTGTGGGTGAGTTTTCAACTTCAAAACAGGCGATGGACCAATCCAAAGCCTGGCGAGATAATGACCTTATCAAAACTCCCTTCGTGACTCGTCTACGCTGACCCGCCTGCCATGGACGCCAACCGACTTTGGATGCTTCTCAATGAATTGGCTGGGCAAGTAGGCGTTGAGGTCCGTCTGGAACCGTTAACGGATGATGACGATTACGCGGCTAGGGGAGGCCTTTGCCGTTTGGGCCAGCGCCAGGTAGCATTCGTGGACCGCCGGCTTCCACCTGAAAGCCGCAACCGCCAGCTAGGCCAGGCTCTCAAGGGAATCGAATTGGAGGGAGTTTATCTTCGTCCTGCGGTTCGTGAGTTTCTGGCGATTATCAATAGGCCGAGCAGCCGTGAGGAGAATGAGGATTGGCCAAGCTAACCAAAGGTGAGCAGCGCCTAAAAGTTTTGGAGAAAGAGATCAAGGCCCGCGATGTGCGTTTGGGTTATGAGCGCCTGCAATATGCCGGTCTGATGCTGAAAAGCGGCTTATGCTGGTTCAAGGGCCGCTACTATCTCTTCGTGGACCGGCGCAAAAAAGTGACTGAGCGCATTGACCTTTTGGAGGGAGCTCTGGATGAGTTGGACCGCCTGGCTATCGAAGGTAGGCTGGACCGACCGTTTTCCGATGAGGAGCCATCGCAAAGCCTGTCTGGCTCCGCGGCTGACGGGAAGGATGCCGTAACAGATCCCCAGGCTGAAGAAGACCTCTCCGTGGAGGGTAAGGCGTGAACCAGGAGCAGGCGCGTGAGCAGTTGATAGCCTTTTGCCGGCTGGGTTGGCAAAAGGGCTATCTGGCCGCCACCGACGGCAACTTATCAGTAAGGCTGGGCGCGGACCGGGTGCTTATCACTCCGGCGGGCCGATCAAAGGCCATGTTGCATGAATCCGACTTGGTGGAGGTAGACCTGGAGGGCCGGGTACAGGGTCAAGATGGCCGGCCCAGCGCCGAGATGGCCATGCATTTGGTTGTATATCAAATCCGCCCGGATGTCATGGCCGTGGTGCATGCCCATCCGCCCCTGGCGGGTGCCTTTGGTCTGGCGGGCCGCGAACTGGATTTAAGCGCTTTGCCGGAGGCCATGGTGCATTTAGGCCAAGCGCCCACCGTGCCTTACGCCACTCCCGGCGGTGCTGAACTGGCCGAGGCGGTGCGTCCCTATTTGGACCGGAACAATGCAGTGCTCCTCAGCCATCATGGCACTTTGACTTTCGGCCCTGACTTGGAAACCGCCTGGGCCTATACAGAAAAACTCGAGAGCGCGGCTCAGGTGCTTTGGGCGGCGGAATCCTTGGGCGGCGCAACTCCTCTTTCCTTTGAGGATCAAAGGCGCTTGCTGGAGATGGGAGGACATGACGTCTCATCCCTGTCTGATGTTCTAATGTCCTTGGACCGGCGTATAGAGGCCGAGCATTTGCCGCTCACCGGCGATTTCTTGACGGAAAAGCGCTGGCAGGATCAACGGGGGGAAGCGCATTTAATTATCAACGACCGGCCCCTTTGCCGGGTGTGCCTTTTGACCCTGGAGCCCGAGGCCGGTTATCGCGGCGGCCATGTTCACCGGCATAAACATGAAGGTTTCTACGTAGTGCAGGGCCACGCATTGGTGGAGTTGGCCTGCACGGTAACCGGCGAACGTTTAAGCCTGGAGCAGGAACCGGGAGACCGGTTGTGGCTGCCGCCCGGAGTGGCGCATCGGATTTTTGCGCCAGGGCCGGACAAATTGGTTTTTGTCGAATTCACCGATCGTCCCTATGATCCAGCGGACGATGTGCCGTTTAAGTTTTAGTCGAAGGAGTCATGAATCATGCCTGATGCTGAAGGAATCTTGGAAGCCAGAGAGGTTAGCGAAATGCCCGCGGCCAATTGCTCCACGGGGCCGGGCAAGTCCCTCAAGGGTTCTAATTATCTTGATTGGGGGATGCGCAATAGGCTTTCGCGCCTTATAGGAAAAGATGGGCATACCCAGTTCCTGCCAATAGACCACGGCTATTTCCAAGGCCCCACCCGCTGTCTGGAATGCCCGGGCGATACCATCCGCGATCTCCTGCCTTATGCCGACGGACTGTTTGTCACCCGGGGAGTGCTGCGTTCCTGCATTAGCCCCGACATAGACACGCCGATCATCCTCAGGGTGTCCGGAGGCAGTTCAGTGGTGGGCGAAGATTTGGCTGATGAGATCATCACCGTTTCCGTAGAGGAGATGCTGAGGCTGAACGTGGCTGCGGTGGGGCTCTCGATTTTCGTGGGCACTCCCTATGAACGCCAGACCCTGGAGAACCTGGCCGAGCTGGTCAGCACCTGCGAGGATTACGGCATCCCGGTAATGGCGGTTACCGCCGTGGGAAAGGAGCTTGAAAAGCGCACCTCGCGCTACCTGGCTTTGTCCTGCCGCATTGCCGCTGAGCTCGGCGCCAAGGTAGTCAAGACCTATTATTGCGCAGAAGGCTTCGAGAAGGTGACTTACGGATGCCCGGTGCCGGTGGTGATGGCCGGCGGGCCCAAGTGCGAGACCGAGCTCGAGGTGTTCGAGTTCGTATACGATGGCATGCAAAAAGGAGCCATA
>CAZDRW010000160.1:0-7408 GCA_964507555.1 uncultured Desulfarculaceae bacterium | reverse complement strand
CTTGCGGCGTTGTGACCACCTGCTCGGCCCTGGGTTCGCTTTGGTCCATGCGCAAACTAACCGGACGCTGCCAAAATAGCCGGCCCACGGCTTCGACTTCCCTGGCCGACTGCCCGCCACCGGCCACAAAGCGGCTGGTGCGGGTGTAATCCGCCGACAAGGCCTGCACCTTTTGATAACGTTTTTGCACCTGGGCGGCCAAGGTCGCGGGATCTGATTGGGCCGCCCCGGCAAGGCACGGGCTAAAAACCGTGACGCTGAAAAGCAAACTCAGGAACCAGCCATAAGCATCTAAGCGTTTCATCACGTCATCCACTTAGGTTGGGGAAATTGGATTTGGCATTTAGTCTACCAGAGCGCCCAGCCACCTGCCGAGAGGGGGCTAGAACTCGGCGGCCAATTGCCTAATAAGCTTCAGCACCACCTCGGGTTCTTGCCAGAGATGATGGCTGCTTTGCGGCAGATGCACAAATCCAGCCTTGAGGGCTTGCGCCAACGCCGCCAATCTGTCTGGCGGCACCAGAGGTTTTTTACCAGGCGCCGCCACCAGGCAGGGAGCGCTCCCCTTTCTTTCCGGCGCCGCTCGGCTTAGCCCCAGTGCCGCTTGCCAGCGCAGGGCAAAAGGCTCATTCATAAGGCCTGGCGCCTGCGGAAGGCCGCGAACCAGACCCCAGCCCACACGGGGCGCCAGGGCCAATAGCCCTCCCCGCCCCGGCCACGGAGCCAGCAGCAACGCCGGCATGTCCGCCAAGCCTAACAGCATGCACGCCAACCATCCCCCCAGGTCGTGGCCCACCAAGAGAGGCCGCCCCAAATCAGCGGCAGCCCGTGCGGCCAGAAGGAAATAATCTCTCAGGCCGGTTGACGGCGGTAAAGGCCACGGATGTTCACCATGGCCCGGATACTCCAAGCAGGCCACGCCCACTCCGCGCCGGGCCAAGGCCAGCGCCACAGGTTCCCAGCACTGGGTTCCCTGGCCCGCGCCTGGCAGCAGCAGCACCTGCGCGCCGCCCTGGCCCCAGGTGCGCAGGCTTGGCTTTATGTGTTCAAACGGGCGTGCCATGGCTCCTACATTATAACCAAGTCATATTCAATCCGAGGAAATGCAAAAACCTAATAGCTATAAATTGGCTACCCGCGCTAAGGTGCTTTCTGCCCGCTGGCCGCGGCGGCCACCCTGACTGGGCAAGAGGAGGGTAGCCGCCCAAAAGCTTAGTGCGCTGGGACCGGGTTCTTATGGAACCCGGTCCTGTGTTTTAAAAAACCTAATACCCTCTCCGGTTATTGTTGCGCTTATCTGGCACTATAGTTATAAGCTTTTACTTCAAGAGCTTTTTTCATCTTTTTTTGGGAGAACCTGATGCAAAGTGCAGTTGCGCGGCTATCCACCATATGTTTGATCGCCATTTCCATGATCGTTATTGCCGCCGGCCCGGTTTTTGCGGTGCCGCGGCTGGAGCAATGGCTTTCTCCCGACCTGGGGAATTTCAAGCCCACTCTGCGCTATGAAGGCTCCTTTTACCCTGCCAGCGATGTGGAAAATCAAAATACCGACATGAGCATCTCGGTTCATGCCTTATCAGGGGCCATGCCCTTGCATCAGACCAATAGCGACGAATTGGTTTTAACAGCCAAAGCGGGCTATGCCTTTCTAAGCACCGAAGCGGTGCTGCCCGGCACCGGCCGCAAACTCCCCAACAACCTGTGGGACCTGAACGCGGGGCTCAACTATCGCCATAGCCTGGGCGATGGTTGGCTCTGGGGAGTTTTTGGCAACCTGGGTTCGCCATCCAACAAGCCGTTCAACAGCTTTGAGGAAATGGACGTGGGCCTGACCGGTTTTCTGCGCATGCCCCATGGCGAACGCAACGCCTGGCTCTTTTTGCTCAACTACACCAATAACCGCGACTTCCTAAGCGGCGCGCCCATACCGGGCGTGGCCTATCTCTATCATCCCAATGATAAGTTCAAGGCCATCTTGGGCGCTCCTTTACTTGCCTTGCGCTACTCGCCGTTTCCCAAATGGTCGGCCTCTCTCTACTATATGTACCCGCGCAACGTGGACGCCCGCGTCACCTGGCGGGCCTTCAAGCGGTTCAGTTTCTACACCGGCTTTGACTGGAGCAACTATCGCTTCTACCTGACCGACCGCGCTCATCGCCAGGATCGTCTTTTTTATTTCCAGAAGCGGGGCTTTGTGGGCAGCAACATCAAGTTAGGCAGAGGCTTAATACTTACCTTGGAAACAGGCTACAGCTTTGACCGCCTGTTCTTCGAGGGCGAGAACTATGGTGACCGCCACCAAGAGCGTATAGATCTGGACAACACTTGGTTCGCCGCCCTTCGCGTGGGGGTGGAATTCTAGCTGGCAAGCGCCTAACGCATACTTCTTGGAGTACACAACATGAGCGATCGCTTGGAAATTACCGTGGTGGGAGCCGGGGTGATCGGCACCGCGGTGGCGCATTTGCTGGCGCGTCAAGGCCGCGAGGTTTTTGTGATCGAAAAGAACCCCGGCGTGACCCAGGGCGAAAACCAATCCTCGCGCAACTCCGGGGTCATCCATGCCGGGCTGTATTACGATCAAGCCACCCGCCCCTTAAAGGCTAGGCTGTGCGCGACCGGAAATAAGCTCCTTTATGAATTCTGCCAGCGCTACGAGCTTCCTCACCTGGCCTGTGGCAAGCTGGTGGTGGCCAGCAAGTCGGAAGATCTGCCGGCCATGGAGTTATACCAAGCCCGGGCGGCTGAAAACGGGGTTCCCTGCCAGCAGCTGAGCGGCGAGGCCGCGCGGGAGCGCGAACCCCTGGTCAACGCCTTGGCCGCGTTATGGCTGCCCACCTCGGGCATCATCGACCCCACCGCCTATTTGCACCAGCTCTACGCCCTGGCATCGGCGGACGGCGCCCAGTTCCTCACCCAGACCGAGGTGATCGCGGCCCACCCCGAACCGGAAGGCATCCGGGTGACCCTGCGCTACCGCGACGGGGCCACCGACCAATTCCTCACCGAGCGCCTCATCAACTGCGGCGGCCTTTATTCAGACGAGATCGCCCGCTTGCTGAACCCGGACTCGCCCTATCGCATCGACCCCATGCGCGGCGAGGCGGCCTGCTTCTACCGCACGAAACGGCCGGAGCTGGCGGTTGGCAATATCAACATCTACCCCACGCCCTATCAGGTGCACATGCCGGGCGGCACCTACTGGACCGTGGGGGTCCACCTCACCCCCACCCTGGAACCCGTGCCCGGCGGCGGTTGGCAACCCGGCTCCACCATCACCGTGGGCCCCTTGAACATGGCCGCCGCCAACAAGGAACACTACGGCGGCGAGCACCGCCCCATGGCCGAGTTCCATGGCCAGGTGACGGGCTTCTTCCCCGGCTTGAGGGTAGACGACCTGCAACCTTACCAAGCGGGGATCCAGGCCCGTCTGGCCGGGCACCAGGATTGGGTCCTGGAGTTCGATCCCCGACACCCCGCTTGCCTGAATCTGTTGGGTTTCGACTCTCCCGGGCTCACCGGCAGCCTGGCCATCGCCGAAGAGGTGAGGGCATTGATCTCCAAGCAATCATGAACGGGCGGGAAAGTCGCGGCGGGCAAGAGAACGCTGGCTGCCTCGCAAATTATGAGTATTGCCCAAGCATCATGCTGCGCAAGGGCATGTCGCTAAGTTCCACCTCTTCATATAGCGCCTTTTTATCAAGGGGCACCCGACGCAAACTCGCTTGCACCGCGCCGCGGTGAACCTCCAGGATGGCGTACTCGGCATGCGCCAGGATTCTCGGTTTCTTGCCAGCGACATACTCTTTAAAAGGGCACCCCACGCTGCCGGGGTTCAGTAAAAGCCTGCCTTTGTGCTGGCGAAGCATCTGGATATGCGTGTGTCCGCAAGCCATGACCGCGGCCGCGTGGCCCGCCAGTAATTCATCAAGCCTTTCCGGCGGGGTTGTAGCCAGCAGATCCTCCATGTGTGAGCGGGGGGATCCATGAAAAAGGAGAACCTCGCAACCATCAGCGACGGACATGGAAATAGTTAGCGGAAAACTGGCCAAAAAAGCCAGATCCTCCTGATCCAGTTGGCTGCGGCACCAATCCACCGACTGGACGATCAGGGGCTGATCGGTATAGGTAGTGATCAGGGAAGGCTCTGTTAAAAATGCGTCATGGTTTCCCAGGATGCAGTCTATATGCCGTTCCCGAAGCAGGTTGATGGCCTCTTGGGGATGGGGCCCCAAGGTGGCCACGTCGCCCAGGCAAACCACCTGGTCGGCGCCCGCCTTTTCAATATCAGAAAGCACCGCCGCGAGCGCGGTTTGGTTGCCGTGAATATCAGAGATCAGAGCCAAGCGCATATTTTAAATTTCACCTTCCCAGACAGGCGGCCTAACCGCGCCAAGACGGGCTTAGCTGAAACCTATCATAAAGGGGCCTGGCCCTTCGCAAAGGGCCTGGCCCCTTTATCCAAAGCTTTTGCAGGTCGCTAACAACCGTAGAACATGGTTCCCTTACTGCTCGGGAGCCGGCGGCGGCGTAAACGACGGTGCGGCGGCCGGGGCAGCCGCGCTCACGCCCTTTTCCTTGGCTATGGCCTCCAAAAGGCCCATCATCCTAAAGAACACCATGACGAGTTCCATATAAACCCGGGCGATAATCACGCCCAGGAAGCCAACGATAGGAGCAATAATCAGAGTTATAATTCCTCCACCGAAGCCCCCCATAAAGGCCTGAATGATGCTGATCAGCACTGACAGACCGATAATTATGATCGCAACCCAGAAAATGATTTTAATTATGCTGGGGGTGATGAACTCCTTAAAGCTAAAATCAAAGAGCTTCTTAAAGAAACCCTGCATGGCATGCTCTCCTTTCAAGAGAATTCTTTGCGGTGGCAGTTGGCCTTTTTTTGCGCGATCTTGGTTCGGCAACTATCTAGTCGGGACGCTAAACAGACGATCAAACCGTGCGATGGACCGCCATCGCCCGTGGCAGGCATTTCGGCGAGGCTTGGTTAATCCTTTCCTGATTTTGTCTTGTGTTTACTGAGTACTAAATCCCCCATTATTCTAAAGCTATTTTGCCGGGGAGAAGAGGGTAAGGTCAAGCTTGATAAATACTTAAAAACATTGCCGGCCCCGAAGTCCTCTGCCTCCGGGGCCGGCAAACTGATTAATTATTCAATTTTAATCTATGCGTAGCGCAAGAGCGCCGCTATCTCACCAAACTCGTCCAGGCGAGAATCTCCTTCGATTTGCTCCAGGGTGGCGCCCGATTCAAGGGCTCTGGCCACCGCCATATTAACCACGTCCGAAACCGGGGTCATTTCTTCGCCGCACAAGGGGCATTTGCCTGACACGTGGCGCATCCGACCGCAAGACGGGCAAGAGCCCCCGCCGGCCATGTATCCCCTGCGCACAAAGAGCGTGTGCACCTGGCCGGCGTGAAGCGCGGCCAGCACCTGGTTGAGGCCTGTGGCCGCCTGTCCCCCAGGGCCTAAATTATCGGCCAAGGTGGCAAGCAGTCGTTCTTGGCGGACCCGCCGGGCCGCAGGCTGGGCCAGTCCCACCTCCTGGCCTACTTGGCTTATGGTGGCATTGACATCGCAATTGAAGTTGCCACCTAATCGTTCGGCCAAAAAAGGAGGAAGTTGACCCAGAAATGCGTCCAAGGCGCCTTTGGCGCCGCCCAGCAAAAGCTGCCGATATTCTCTATTTTCCAACACCTCCGCAATGGTTTGGTTTACTTCCTTGAACAAACGGTTTACCGCCTCATCGGCCCGCCGCGCGGTGCGCTTATCCCCGGCGCGGCCCCGGTCGCCGTCCCGCTCCAAGGTAGCCGCGTCGCTAGCCAATTCAAGATCTTCGCGCTCAGCAAGATGGCCTAAAAATCCCTCGAAAAACCGGGCCCGGCGCTTGTCCAGCACCACCACCAAAGTGCGGCAATGATCGCCGGCCAAGGCGGCCAAAGGCCTAATGTAAGGTGCGGGACCCAATTCCATTAGATTGGGCACCACCACTGATAAGGTGTGGGCGGAAAACACCCCCTGGGCTGCGCAAGAGAACAAGGCCAAACCCCGGTCAGGCCCCATGGGCAATTCTTCGACGTAGCGCGTTATCAACGCCACGTCAGAATCCAGGGACTTCCAGGTCTTGGCCGAGCCATTGCCGCCCATTTGTTGTTCCTTGCTTTTCAGCATTTGCGCCAAGGCTTGCAGGCGGCCCTCACGCGAGGAATCCAGGGCCAGATAAAGGCTGAGGGTGTGATGGGGCCGGGTGTCTATACCGGCCAGCTGGTGCAGATCAATGGTGTGAGTCATAGGCTTCACCTCCGCCGAAAGAGATGTGGTTACAGTCCCTTACAGGACCAGATCTGTTTTTACGGATGAGTAGGGAAACTTGACAAACGACCCTAAGAGGTCCTTGGCGGTCAAAAATTGCCGCCTTGGTAGGGAAAAAGGTGAATGGAACTGCGCCGTCCGCTGAGGGATCGGGCATGGCTTCTCCATATAGTTGCTGGGGCAGATGCAATCTGCCTTATAAATTCAGATTAGCGCTACCAAGGGAAGGGGTCAAGGATGATGTGTCAATGAACCTTGACCCCACAACATATTTCGTTTTTGCATTTTCTGTTTTGCATTTATGGTTTAATCAGCAAGCTCAATTTTGTATTATGTTGCGGATCATCTTATCCTCGGGGAAACGCCGTGAAATTCAGTTACCGCGATATGAGCATTCTTCTGGTGGACGCCGTTTCGCAGGCGGTTGACACCATCCATGAATTTGTGCGCGATTATCAATTCTTCCGGGTGTGGACTGCGCGCTCGGTAGATGAGGCCTGGCAGATCCTGAGCGATCCGGCAAAGCCTGTGGTACTGGTCATCACTTCCTGGAAAATGCAGCCCATGAGCGGATTCCAGTTGGTGGAAAAAATCAGGAAAGACCCTCGGCTTAAAGAAACCCCAGTGCTCATGATGCGCGACAAGCGCGACAAGCATGTTGATAAGAAGGGTGAGGAACTTGGAATAAACGGCTACATTCCCCTTCCCCTCGAGTCGAAAACCGTTCTGGCCGAAATTGACAAGTTTTTGGAACCTTTGGTGGATGACACCGAGGAGGAATTCCTGAAGAACATCCACGAAGCCCGCATCGCCATGCGCAAGGAAAAATGGGATGCGGCCGAAAAGCATTACCGGGCGGCGTTGGCGGCCAAGAACGATGAAGAATCTCAGCTTGGCTTGGGCAATATTCTCAAGGCCAAGGGTGATTTTGTGGGGGCCGAGAAATGCTTCATGGCGGCCATGCGACTTAATCCGAAAAACCTGAAAGGCTATCTGGGCCTGGCCGATGTATACCAGGCCGCTGGCCGTTTGGAGGACACGCTCAAGGTATTGGCCATGGCGGTGAACATG
>CAZDRW010000159.1:0-7414 GCA_964507555.1 uncultured Desulfarculaceae bacterium | reverse complement strand
TCTGTCTTTGGCCGCCGCTCAGTTCGTGAGGCAGCGATTGCAAACAGTCCAGCGAAAGGTCAACCAAGTCCAGGAGAGAGTGGAGTTTTTGAGTCAGCCCCCCGCCTTTGGCCAACCCCAACACCTGCATGGGCTCCATTATCAATTGACGCACCGAAAAATACGGATTTAAAAAACCATAGGGATCCTGCCAAATAATTTGAACTTGGCGCTTGAGAGCTTTTCGTTGGGACCGGTCAAGGCTGGCCAGATCGGTCCCCTTGAGCAAGACCTTGCCATCCGTTGGTTTTTCCAGCCCCAGTATCAACCTGGTCAAGGTGGTCTTGCCGGCGCCGCTTTCGCCGGCAAGGCCCAAGGACGCCCCGCGCGCAAGTGAAAAGCTCACCTCCTGCAAAGCCGCGAACCGGCCTTTCCCTCCAGGATTGAGGTAGCGCCGGCTCACCTTCTCCAGCCTCAGAAAAGAATCAGGCATAGGGGTGCTCCAAATGGCGCATGGCGTTGATCAGATCCGCCGTATGGCAATGAGAGGGATGGCGCAGCAATTCGCTGGTCGGCCCGCGCTCGACCACAACGCCCTTTTTCATAATCAAGATGTCGCGCGCCATGAAAGATATCACCCGCAGATCATGGGAGATGATGAGCATGGCAGTATGATGCTCGTTTTGCATGCGCCGCAGTAAACGCAGCACCGCCAGCTGATTCAACGGATCCAAGCCGGTGGTCGGCTCATCGGCGATAAGCACCTGGGGCCGCAGGGCCAGCGCGATTGCTATCAGCACCCTTTGCCGCATGCCGCCGCTCAGCTCGAAAGCATAGCTCCCGGTTGCGGCGGCCGGCAGCTCCACTGCTTCCAATAATTGACGCACCCGCTTCATGGCGCGGTCGTGGTGCCAGCCGCGGACCTCCACCAGGGTTTCGGCGATCTGCGCTCCCACCTTGGCGGTGGGGTCCAGGGCCGAAGTGGGGCTTTGGAAGATTAGAAAGATTTCCTTGCCCCGCCTGCCCCGCCAAACCTTGGGGTCATTGGGAGTGATGGGCTCGCCGTGCAAGCTGATGGAGCCGGCGGAAACCCAAAGGGGTTTGGGCAAAAGGCCACTTAAGGCCATGGCGCTAATGCTTTTACCTGCGCCGCTTTGGCCCAAGAGGCCCAAGGTTTGGCCGTGGTCGAGGCCAAAGTCGAGGCCGCTCACCAAAACTCCCGTGGGCGACGATATAGTCAAGTTGCTTACTTCCAGGAGCCTCATTTCACCAACCCCTGATTTGCTTGACTTGAAGCATATCCCGCATGCCTTCGGCTAAGAGGTTGAAGCCCAGCACGGCCGCGGTAACTGCGGCGCCGGGAGCCAGCATCAGCCAAGGCGCTCTGGTCAGGTACATGCGGGATTCCTGGAGCATGGCGCCCCACTCGGGGGTCGGGGGCTGCACTCCCAGTCCGAGATAGCCCAAGCCCGCCGTGGCCAATATGACCCAAGCGGTTTTGAGCGATATCGCCACCAGCAGAGGAGGCAGGACTTGAGGAAGGATGTAATGCCTAACCAGGCGCAAGCCTTCCACGCCCACCACCCGGCCGCCCATGACGAACTCGCTTTGCTTGGCGCTCATCACCAGGCCCCGCACCAAGCGCCCCCACCAGGGCCAGACCGATCCGGCGATGCCGAGCACCAAACTGAGCGCCGAGGGGCCCATGGCCCCGACCAGGACCAAGGCCAAAAGCAGACCGGGAAAAGCCAGAGCTATGTCCAACACTCCGCGCAGAGGCGCTTCCAGCCACCATTTACCCAGACCGGAGGCGACGCCCGCCAGCAAACCCATGGCCAAGGACAATAGAGAGGCGGCGAGCCCCACCCACAGAGAGATCCGCGTTCCGAACATCAGCCGCGACAATTCACAGCGGCCTAGATGATCGGTGCCCAAAGGATAGGCCAAGCTGGGCGGCTCCAAGCGATGCGCCAAATCGGTGCGCAAAGGATCGTGAGGGGCCAACCAAGGCGCGGCCAGACCGATGAGGAGTAGCAGGGCGAGTATGCAGCTTCCCGCCTTGGCCATTCCGTTGGGTCCAGCCGGCCTAGCCAAAATGGTCTCCACTATCTGCTTCCAGCCCGCGCCTCAGGCGGGGATCAAGGCATCTGTGCAAAAGATCGGTGAGCTGGTTGGCCAAAACAAACACCAGCGCCATGAAAAGCACCGCGCCCTGCACCAGAGGAATGTCCCGCGCCAAAACCGCGTCCACCGCGAGTTTCCCCAGACCAGGCCAGGAAAAGATTGTTTCAACGATGACCGCTCCGCCCAGGAGGTGCCCCAATGATATGCCCCACATGGTCAGCACCGGAGGCAGAGCGTTGCGCATGAGGTGGCTTCTCAGCACTGCCCAGGAATTGAGGCCTTTGGCATAGGCGAAGCGCACGTAATCCTGGCTTATCGCTTCCAGGAGGCTGGCCCGGAGCACCCTGCCCTGCATGGCGGCTATGGCCAATCCGAGCGTGACCACCGGCATCAGCAAATTGGCCGGGCCGCCTCGCCCCATGAGAGGCAGCCAGGTCCAGTGCAAGGCGAAAAGCATGATCAGCAATAAGCCAAGCCAGAAATTGGGCAAAGAAAGGCTGAGGATGCTTAAGGCCCGCAGCAGACGATCGGTTGGTCGGTCTTTAAAAACCGCGCCCATGATGCCCATGGCGGTAGACAGCAGCACCACGAAGACCAGGGTGCAGAAGGCAAGTTCCAAGGTCGCCCCAAGCCGGTCCAGCAGTTGGCCAACTACCGGCTCGCCGGTCTGCCAGGATCGCCCCAGGTCGCCGCGCAGGGCCTTGGCCAGCCAGCCGAGGTAGCGCAGGGGCAAAGGGTCGTTCAGCCCCAATTCATCACGCAAATGAGCGATGCTCTCGGCGCTGGGCGCTTCCTGGCGATCGCGCAGGATTATTTCGGCCGGGTCGCCGGGCGCTAGTGCAAACAACCCGAAAGTCACCATCGAGATCCCCAAGAGGACCGCGCTTAAATAGGCCACGCGCTTAAGGAGCGATATTCCCCAGGTTGACTTCATGGGCGTTGCTTATTCACCGGCCAGGTAATCATGGCCGCCGAAGCCTGGCCTGCCAGGCTCAATCTGCCGTTCCCATCAAAAGCATGCAGTACTTTTAAGATCGATTTCCTTACGCCGGGTCCTTTCTTTCCGAAAAGGGCGAAATAGCTTTCAAAGAATTGCGCCGCATGCGCAACTTCAATGTCGAGCCGCGCCTGCCAGGAAACATGACATAGATCAGGGTTGCGGCCGCTGGCCAAGAGAAATCCCATGGCGCAGGTCAGCTGAAAACCTGTTTCCGCCAAGGCGGGATCCATGACCTCTTCCCAAATGGCCCTGCGCAAAGGGAAAGCCTCCTGGCCGGTACCCACCACCAGCGCGCACGCCTTGCGGGCATGGTGTTCGAGGCGCTCCAAGCCGACCGGAGCCATGGCGGGCGGGAAAAATGCCGCCAGCGCCAAATCGTGGAACTGATCCGCTTCGAATGACTGCCAATCGGCTTCCACCGGGAAGACCTTATCCAACGGCAAAACCGAAGCCCGCTCACGCAAAACCGCCAACATGCCGGCGGACTGGTCGAGCGCCGTGACCCTCGCCGCTTTCTCGGCCAAGGCCATGGCCAGGCTGCCCGAACCGCAGCCGATCTCCAGAACGCTTGTTTCCTGGGTAACCAAGCCTCGGGAGGCCAAGGCCCCGGTGATGGCCCCGGCTGCCTCCCGGCCGCCGCCGGTGACGGCCTCCCAGGTTGCGGCCGTTTGGTCGTAGAAGCGTTGCCAGCTCTCCGGGTGCTTTTCCTGGGAAGCCTTGAAGCAGGCTTCCTGCTGCAACTCCTGCCAGGTGTGCGCCCAAAAATCAGGCGAAAATCTTTCCCGGCTCTCACGGCTTTGCTTTTTGTTCATGGCGTTGTTCTCGGCCGCGCCAGGTTGAGTAGCGGGCGGAAGTTGTGATCCATGATGAAATTGGCGACCTTGGCGCCGTACGCGTAAAGGCTTATGTCATGATAGAGGGGCCATAACGGCAGCTCTTGATTGAATCGACCGGCCAGTTCGCGGTAAAGCGCCAGGCGTTTGTCCGGGTCCATCTCATGGCGCGCGGTTTGGATTAGCCGGTCCATAATCCGGTTGCCGCAGCCGAAGTCGCGGGGCCCCTTGGATTCAAGATAGTAGGAATAAAAAAAGTCCGGGTCGCCGGTCATCAGGGTGTTGGGCTGAATGGCCAGGTCGAAGCTGCCGCGTTGCAGAGCTTGGTAATAGGCGCCAGGCTCCATCACCTGGATTTGGGCGCGCCAGCCGTTTTGGGACAGCCGCTCCTGCAGCACCTGGGCGATCTCCAGATAGGGCCAGCGCTGGATTGTGCCGCCGTGCAAAATCATCAAAAGAGGATGTTGGGGGGACGGCGGCTTACGCCCGCTTGTCGGCCGCAAGAGGCCAAAAGCCCAATCGCTGGCCAGCTCCGAATAGGGGTCTTTGGCCACCGTGCCGGCGCCTTTGGCCAGGGCCTGCACCAGTTGCTCTCTATCTAAAATGGAGGTGAGCCAAAACCGGGCCTCGCGATCCTTGAAAGGCTGGCGGCGGCAATTGAAAAACAGGTAGTGGGTAGTGGCTACGGGCTGGCGGCGCAAAGTGATCTGCGGAGCGCGCGCCAGGTCCGCGGCCTGCTCCGGCAGGATGCCTCCCACATCGGCCACGGCATCCACCTCGCCGGCCAGCAAGGCCATGAGCCTGGTTTGGGCGTCGGGGATGAATAGGAACTTGACCTTTTTATAGGCCGGGACGGCGCCCCAGTAATCGGGGAAAGCCTCCAACTCAATGCTCTGGCCGCGCTGGATCTTTTTCACCTTGAACGGACCAGTGCCGATCAGAGAGTGCAGGCGCCCCTCATTATCAAAGCAGGAGGAGTGGATGATGGGGCTTGCATAGTAGGCCACCAGATTGGCAAAGGCTGGCGAGGGCCGGGCCAGGCTTAGCACCAGTTCGTGCTCGCCTTTGGCTTCCACAGCCACAACATCGCGGTAGATGCCGGTGGGGTCGTATTTGGGGCGGCTCATTATGCGCTTGATGCTGGCGGCCGCTTCTTTATTGGTCAGCAGCGAACCGTTGTGGAAGCGCACTCCGGAGCGCAGGCGGAATATCCAGGTGCGGCCCTGGTCCTGGCTGCGCCAGGACTCGGCCAGCCAGGGCTGGGCCTTAAGGTTGGGGCCCAGATAGGTCAGCGCCTCCCACGTGTTGGTGGAGCCGTGCACATAGGTGCGGCTGTCCGGGCCGTCGAAAAAATCGCGTCCCACACCGATGGTCAGCAGGGCATCGCCGGAAGGAGCGGCAGCAAAGGCCGGCGCGGCCAAGGCAAGGCCTAAGGCCAGGCAGAGGCCTATGGCCCCTGCCCAGCCCTGGCTTAGACGCAGCCGTATTTTGCTAAAGGCAAACATGCCTGGCCTTAGGCCTCTAGAAGGTATAGCGCACTCCCATGGTGAACTCTAAGTAGCGCCCGGGATTCACGTACACGATCTCGGTGGCGTAATCCTGGTCAAGGATGTTGACCGCCGAGAAGCAGGTGGTGAGGGTCCAATCGGGGGCCAGGCGCCAATCACGCCAAATCTTGGCGTCCACGGTCTCGTAAGCTTCCATGTGGAAGTAGGGCAGTTCGGTGTTGACGTCATCGTAATAGCGGCTGTCCGAAAACCGGAACAGGGCCTCGGCGTTGAATAGCTTGGGATTGAGATAGCGCAGGCCCACGCTGCCCCAGTAATCAGGCGCATTGCGCAGTTGGTTGCCGTCATTGTTGGGGTCGTCGGTGACCCGCGAGCTGTTCAGGGTCAGCGCGCCGAACAAGGACAGCTCCTTGGTGATGGGCTGGCGCAATTGGAGCTCCACGCCCTGGATGCGCGCGCCGCCCAGGTTTTTGGTGCGGATGATGCTGCCGCCTGGAACCGCAGGATTTTCATCATAGCTGTAGGACACCATGTCCTCGATCTCGCCGTAGTAGCCGGTGATGCCGATAAAGGTCTTGCTGGCAGGAAGCGTGATGTCCACGCCCATATCCACCATCCATGTCTTTTCCGGCTCCAGGTCGGGATTGGCCTCACGCCAGGTGTTGCCGCTTTTCAAAGTCTGGAAGAACCAGAGCGGGGTGCCGGGCCAGAAGGCGGTGCCGACCGAACTGCGCACCGCCACGTACTTGTTGAAGCGGTACTTCACGCCACCGCGGTAGGTGGTGGTTTCCTTTTTGACCTCGTCCGGGGTCTGCGGGTCGGCTTGCTGGATGAAAACATCGTGATAGCGCCAGTGGTCGTAGCGCACGCCGGCCATCAGGCTGAGCTTATCGTCCAAGAGCAACTGCTGGTCTTGCAGATAAACCGCGGCCTGATCAGTGCTCCACTGGGAGCGGATGTTGGTGCCGCTCAGGAGATAGTCGTAGGTGCGCTTTTCCTTTTCGCGGCTCCAGAAGGCGCCCACGGTCAGAGTGTTACCCTTCCAGGGATAGATGTCGGTCTGGGCCTCAAAGGGGGTGGTTTCGCGGGTCCAGTCGTAACGGTAGTTGATGGTGGAGTCCAGCACCACCTTGCCGCCCACCAGAGAAAGGCCGTTGTTGGATTGCTGGGGGTGATCGTCCCATTGATAGCCGCCCGAGAGCTTAAGCTTGCCCCAGGTTGAAAGCGGCGTTTCGAACTTGAGTGAGCCGACCATGACGTCGCCGTTGTCGTTGAGGATAAGGTTCTGCTGGCCGCCATAGAGGTAGCGGCGGTTGTAGTTCACCGCCAGCTCCAAACGGGTGCCGCCTTGGTTTTCCCAGCCGAACTTGCCGGCCAGCCAGGAATTGCGCCATTTGTTGTCCTCCAGGGAGGCTTCCTTCAAGTACTGCTTCTTGCCCCGCTGGTATAGATCGAGCATGCCCTCAATCGGCTTCATCTGATAGCCGTCGGAATAATCGCCCGAGTAGGAGAGGTAGTAATCGAAGTTGCCTGTTTTGTCGCCCACGTGGGTGTGGGGCCGGATGGTGTTGTTGCTGCCGTAGGACACCTTGGCTTCGGCGCCCATGCCGGCGCGCCCCCGGCGGGTGATGTAGTTCACCGCGCCGCCCGAGGCGTTGGCGCCATAAAGCGCCGAGGAGGGGCCCAAGAGCACGTCCACCTGCTCCACATCGTTGGGATTAACCGCCACCGAAAGGAAGGGGTTCAGCGGCAGGCCGTCCACCAGGTAGATGGTGCGGCCGATGAAGTAGCCGGTACCGCGCAGATGAATCCAGGGCGGGCCCCAGGGGTAGTACTGGGCCACATGCACGCCGGGCACGTCGCGTATGAATTCACCCAGGTTGTTCATAAAAGGACTGGGCTGGTCCTGGATATCGTTCCGGTCCACCGTGTGCATGGTAAAGGGCACCGTGGCCGGATCCACCTCGGTC
>CAZDRW010000158.1:0-7424 GCA_964507555.1 uncultured Desulfarculaceae bacterium | reverse complement strand
AGTCCCGCTTGGAGTGGTTGTTCGCTGGCGGCGACGCCGTCACCGGCCCTGCCACCGTCATCGAGGCGGTGGCGGCCGGGAAAAGGGCGGCCAAAGCCATGAACCAATTCCTTAAAGGACAGCCCACCGAACTGGCCTTGACCGCTCTGCGGCCCCGCGATCACGTGGATCCCATCCGTGCTGATCCAGTCCAACGAGCCAAGCCCAACCGTATTCGCATGCCGTTACGTCCGGCGAAAGAGCGCAAACAGGATTTCGCGCCGGTGGAATTGGGTTTTAGCGAACAGCAGGCTTTCGAGGTGGCGGCGCGCTGTTTGCGCTGCGATTTATGCATTGGCTGCGGGCTATGCAAAACAGCCTGCTCCGAGATGGGCGCCGACGCCCTGCAATTTATCGAAAGCAACGGGCGCCTGGTGTTCGGTGATTTCCTGCTGCCGGGTAAAGCATGCATGGGTTGCGGCGCTTGCGCCAATTCCTGCCCCACCGGCGCATTGCAAGTTTGGGATCAGGATAACAAGCGCCAGGTTGTGATGACCGGCACCGTGCTAAGGGAGTCCGATCTTGTGGCCTGTTCGGTGTGCGGCCAGCCGTATGCCTCGCAGGTACAGCTGGATAAGGTGGGCCAGCGTCTGGGCGACCGGCTGCATGAGCGGGTGGACGAGCATATCTGCCCGGCCTGCACCCGCCTGCAACAGGTGCGCGAGAAATGGGCGCATCGTTTCCTGCGCAGGATGGAGCACTGAAAGCCGCGCTCCGCCAAGCTGCGGAGCAATTCAATCCTCTAACCATAAACATCTGTATGCTTGCCGGAATGACCCGGCGGGCTTAACTTTATAAGAAATATTTCGGATCAGATAGCGGGTCCCCTGGGCCTCGGTCACCAGTGATTGGAGAACAGCAGCCCATGAAGTTTCGCATTCTTTTGGTTTCTTTGGCGCTAGTGCTTCTGTGCATAGCAGGTGCGCAGGCCGCACCTCAGCGCCACGTGCTCCCCTCTGGCCTCACTGTTATCCTGGATCAGAACCATGAAGCGCCGGTAGCGGCGTTTCAGGTCTGGGTGCGAGCGGGCAGCGCTTTCGAGCGGCCCGGCGAATATGGCATAACGCACCTTATCGAGCACATGATTTTCAAGGGAACCCCCGGACAGCCGGCGGGAACCCTGGCCCGCACCATTGAAGGCCTGGGCGGCGAGATCAACGCCTACACCACCTATGATCACACCAATTATTACGTGAGCGCCGCCAGCCGTTTCGCGCCCAAGGCCTTGCAATTGTTGGCAGACGCGGTGGCCAACGCAGCCTTCGACCCCACCGAATTGAAACGTGAAAAAGAAGTGGTGGTGGAAGAAATCCGCATGAACCTGGACAATCCCGCGCGGCGACTAAGCTGGGCCGTGATGCGCGAGACCTTTGGCCAGGAGCATCCTTATGGCCGGCCCATCATAGGCAGCATTGAATCAGTGCGGGCCATCACCCGCCGGAACATCCTGGACTACCGCGCCCGCTGGTATACCGCGCCCAACATGATGGTGGTGGCGGTGGGCGATTTTCAGGCCGACCAACTCTTACCCCTGATCGAAAAGGCTTTCCAAGGCCTGCCCAGTCATAAGGCCCCCCATCTCCAGTTGCCGCCGGTCAAGACGGCCAAGGGGCCGCGGCTGTTAGTCATGCGCGAGAAGGTGCGCCAGGCCAGCTTGGTGTTCACCTGGCTAACGCCGGGCCTGCCCAGCCCCGAGGTCTATCCCTTGGACATGGCCGCCCAGGTTTTAGGCGATGGCGAAACCAGCCGGCTCTACGCCAATCTGAAAGAGAAAATGGGTTTGGTGGACGGAGTCAGCGCTTCTGCCTACACTCCGCAAGGCGTGGGTGTTTTCGAGGTGGAGGCCCAGACCGCGCCGAACAAGGTTAACCAGGCTTGGAAACCAGTTTTGTCAGAGGCGTTGACAATCATCAAATCGCCACCCACGACGGAGGAACTCAGACGGGCCCGGGTGCAGCTGGCCGCTTCGTTCGTTAGAGGTCGGCAGGCCATGGCAGCCCAGGCCCGTCAACTTGGCTATTTTGAGATGTTCTACGGTGGCTTTGAAAAAATGTTCGAGTATATCGAGCGCTTCAAAGCCACCGGCGCAGCGCAGGTGGCCAAGACCGTGCAGAGTTATTTCACGCCAGAACGAATGTGCCTGGTTATCCAGCTCCCCGAAGGCGCTGCGGCGCCCGAACTGGCCGCCCTGCAGGCCGCCGTGGCTAAATCCTTTAATGGAATGAATCCGCTGCTTGCAACGTCCCCCAAGGCCAGTAAAGAAGTATTGCCAGGAGGCTTGACGCTTATCATCAAGCCCCAACGGGCCTTGCCCTTGGTGGCCTATACCTTGGCTTCTCCCGGTGGGCAGGAAAACGAAAGCGAGGCCAAGGCCGGTCTGTACGAGTTGTGGGCGGAAAGCCTGACCCGGGGCGCGGGCGGTCAGACCTATCAGGCGCTTACCACCGAGTTGGAGGACATGGCCGCCAGTTTGGGAGGGTTCGCCGGGAAAAGCACCTGCGGCCTGAGCGGATCTTTCTTGTCCAACGACTGGCAACGCGGACTGGAGTTGCTGGCCCAGGTCTGGTTGAAACCGGATTTCCCCGCCGGTCAAGTGGCCAAAGCCAAGGACCAGCAAATGGCCCGACTGCGGGCCCAAGAGAACTCGCCGGTGAGCCGCGCGTTCATCGCCTTCCGCCGCCTGCTCTACGGCAAGCACCCCTATGGCCATAATCCCCTGGGCACGCCGGAAAGTTTGGCCAAGCTGGGACGCAAAGATATTTTGGCCGCCCACGCCAAAGTCAAAGGGCCAGGAGGCTTGGTGCTCAGCGTGGTGGGCGATGTGGACCCATCTCAGGTTCGGACCCTGGTGATGAAGCTGTTCGGAGCAGCTAAAGGCAAAGTGCAAGCGCCGGAAGTGGCAAATGTGCAGCCAACCGCCGCCCCGCGCCGGCAAGACATCAACGATCCGCAAGCCAAGCAGACCCAGATCGCCCTGGGCTATGCCACGCCGCCGGCCAAAAACCCGGCCAGACTGCGGCTGCAGCTGATTCAAGCCATTCTGGGCGGCCAAGGCGGGCGGCTGTTCAGCGATTTGCGTGACAAGCAATCCCTGGCCTACGCGGTGCAACCCTTTGTTTCGGTGAGCGCTCATGGCGGCGCTTTCGGGGTCTACATGGCGGTGGGGCCGGGCAAGGAAAAAGAGGCACTCCTTGGCTTGGCGCGCAACCTGGACCAGGTGCGTCAAGAGGAGCCCAGTCAAGAGGAACTGGAAAGGGCCAAGGCCTATCTCTTGGGCAGCCAGGCCATCGACCTGCAAAAGTATGACGCCCAAGCCATGGATATGGCCATGAACGAACTTTTGGGCTTGGGCTTTGACTACTCTTTGCACTATCCGGAGGACATCCAGGCAATTACCGCCGGTCAGGTGCGGGCTACGGCAGATTCGGTGCTGGCTCCTAAGCATCAGGTCGAGTTGACCTTGGGGCCCAAGCAAAAATAGTTTTGACCCGCCACAGCTAAGGCCGCTTCGCATTCGAGCGAGGCGGCCTTTTACCTTTGCCCAATGGCGATCAGTGGTAACGCTTTAGCACCCGGCGGTTGTGGATCTTAAGACTTTCCAATTCGCGGCCCAACTGGGCTCGGCTCAAAATGCCGGTCTCCACGAAAAAGCGGCCCAGGCGGGGCTGCCTTTTGGATTGGTGGTGCAGAATCGCGCGCATCCAGAAACGGCTCAAAAGGCCCTTTCTAATGGCCGCCTCACCAAAGGGTTCTGCGAAATTGCGGTCAGCCATGATGGCCACCACGTTGTCTTGGCTCAGGAGGTTCCACTCCATGGCGATCTCGCCGAAAGAAGGACGCTGACGTTTTTGCCAATTCAAGGCGGCCATGAAGTCTTGCCAGGAAACCTTGCCCGAGTAATATAGAAACTCGCCGATGCGCAGCACTTTGGACGGCGGATCGCCCTGGTAATAACGGGGCTCGCCGCGCAGATCACGCTGTGGCGGCTCGGGCCGGGTCCTGGGCGGCGGAGAAGTGCGAGGAGCGGGCCGCGCCTTGGAGGCGCGAGAGGGTTGAGAACGCGCAGTCATAACTCTGGGTTTGACTAAAGCGGTTTTTAGCTGATCGTAGGCCCAAACCACTTTTAGGAACTGCTCGTTGAGGTGGTCGCGGTCTTTGCCCACGACTTCAGCGCGGTCAGGATGGGTTGAAAGCGCTTTGGAGCGGAAAGCGGCCTTTAGGCCCTCTGGTTGAAGATATGAAAGAAAATCCGGGCCCGCGTGCACGTCAGGCCCGAAGAGAATGAGGCAGGCGCGTTTTATGGAGCTAGAGGGCTCTCGCTCAAACATGGTCCGCTCCCAGGTGTTCCCGCCAAATATATTGCATATCTTGCGGTAATGTCAATTGATTACCGCAAGATATGGTGTAAAAGGTAGATCAGGAGCCGGCGCGCTGGTTCCAGCGGAAATCGCTGGAGGTGACGGCGTCCTCCAATCGACGCAGCCTGCGCTCCATATTTTCATAAGTGCGCTTCACCCGGCCCAGAGCCATGGAGCGGCTGTCGGCGTAGGAGTGATAAAATTCTTCCTCCGCCTCATCCATGGGGCGTAGCACCGGCTCTGGCTTCATGATGAGTGCCATTATGAGATAGAGGATACCGGCGGGCCAGAAGCCTGTAAAGATGAAGGCCACCACCGCCAGCGCCCGCACCCAAAAAGTCTTGAAATTGAAATAATCGGCCAAGCCCTTGCAGACGCCTAAAATCACGCCGTGGCGGGAGCGGTAAAGCCCATTCTTTAGCCTGGGGATTCTCATAATTGATCCTTTCCTGGGCCCTGGCGCTCCAGCAGAATGGTCTCCAGGGCCTCGATGCGCTTTTCCATGCGGCTCAAACCCTGGTGAAGCTCCTGCATAAGCTTGGTTTCTTCTGCCTGGGCCGCTTCATCCCGGTCGCCGTTTTTGCCTTTGATAACCTTAATGATGGCCACGCCTATGCCTCCCAATAGGGCCAGCACCAAGACGGCGAAGCCCAGGATCATCCCAATTACTGCTGGCAAGACTTACTCCTTGGCGTCAGGGGCAACTGAGGAAGAAGAGGCAGCGCCGCTGCGGGCCTGCTTAAGTACGCTGAGCTCGCGCTCTATCTCCTCGTCCTCCTCCAAGCGGGCGAAGCTTTCCTCAAGATCCGGCTTGCGCCCGAAGTTGACTAATTCGGCTTCAGCCTCCATGCGCTCAACCCGGTTTTGGAATTTTTCAAAGCGCATGATCACATCGGAAGAATCGGCCCGGCGGATATCCTGTTGCGCCTTCCGCTGGTGCCTGGCGTGAATATGGCGCTGGATCAAAAGGCGCTGCTTCTCGCGCACCGCTGCCAACTTTTCCTCTAATTGAATTATATCATCTTGATAGCGCTCCACCAGGGTTTGCGCCTCGCTAAACTCTTGATCCAAGGCGGCGGCGCGCTCCAAAAAGCGACGTTTCTCCAACAGAGCCTCGCGGGCCAGGTCCTCGCGGCCCTTGTCCACCGCCAACTCCGCCTTTTGTCCCCACTGAGCGGCGCGGTCCTCCATGGCCTCCCTCTGGCGGCCAATCTTGGTGGCTTCGGCCATGGCGCCAGCGCAGGAGGCCTTGATTTCCACCAAGGTGTCCTCCATCTCCTGAATCATGAGACGGATAAGCTTTTCTGGATCCTCGGCCTTGTCCAGCATGGTGTTGATGTTGGAGCTAACAATGTCTCTTAAGCGGGTGAAGATGCCCATTTCTTATCTCCCTTTACTTTGGGTAGACCTTGCAGGTCTGGTCTATTGCTTGCTTGGCCGGTTTAAGAGCAAAGCATGGGCCAAAAGTGGCCATGGTTGAAATAGCCAATATATTTATATTGTTAACTAGGCTGGTGGCATAATATGACCTACAAGGTGTTTCGTAAATAAAACCTAATAGTGGCTAAAAAAGCTAATAGTTGGTAATATGAACTATGGAACCCGAACCTCAAATAACCTCCACTCCAGGCGAAGCTTTGGGACAAAGCGAGGCTTTTCTGGGGTTTTCCGAATCCCTGTCCCGGGTGGCCAAGGTTGACCGCCCGGTGCTCATCATTGGAGAACGCGGCACCGGCAAGGAATTGGCCGCCGCTCGCCTGCATTTTCTTTCGCCACGCTGGCAGGCGCCCTTGGTGGCCCTTAACTGCGCGGCCTTGGCCCCCACTTTAATCGAAGATGAGCTGTTCGGGCATGAGGCCGGTGCTTTCACCGGCGCTACTGGCCGCCGGGCCGGACGGTTCGAAGCCGCCCATGGCGGCACCCTTTTTTTGGATGAGATCGGGAATATTCCCCTAACCGCCCAAGAGAAAATTCTGCGGGTGGTGGAATACGGGGTGTTCGAAAGGGTCGGCGGCACCCGGCCGGTTGAGGTGGAGGTGCGAGTGGTGGCCGCAACCCACGCCGACCTGCCGGATTTGGCCAGGCAAGGACGTTTTAAACAGGACCTTTTGGACCGCCTGAGCTTCGAGGTATTGGCCTTGCCTCCGTTAAGGGCGCGGGGAGGCGACGTGTTGCTACTGGCCCATCATTTCGCAGCCCGCATGGCTGGCCAAATGGGTCTTAGCGACACACCCAGCTTTACGGCCCAGGCCGAGGAGGCGCTGGCGGCCTATTTCTGGCCGGGCAATGTCCGCGAGCTCAAGAACGTGGTTGAACGCGCCGTATACCGTGCCGATGGTGGTTCGATCACTGATTTTGATTTTGATCCGTTCTCCGCAACCCGCAAATGGGAGCGCACCCATGAAGTCGGCCGGAAGAAGGGTGAGGCTGTTTCGGGACCAGAGGTGGTTGCGCCAATCCCGCCAAAGCCGGAAGACGATGAACTTTCCGCTCTTTCCTACAAGGAAGCCGTGGCAGAATTTGAACGCCGGCTTCTGAAAAGCGCTTTAAAGGGGGCGCGTTTCAACCAGCGCAAGGCGGCTGAGGTGTTGGGGCTCACCTATCACCAACTGCGCGCTCAAATTAAAAAGCATGGAGGCCCGCAAGGGCTGCAATAGCAAATTTGATGGACCAGCTAGGGATCTGCCCGTGATCGATTATTAGCACTGGCAAGGGGTGGTTGCGATTTGCTCATGATCTGGCTTAAGTGTCCGGCAGACTAAAGTCCGGAAGCGGCAGAGACCCGCCAGATTCCAGCCAGGCTTAGGCAGGCCAAAAATGAGGCCGCGATCACGCTTCTAAAAGAAAAGCCCTGCTTTTTAATCAGCAGGACCAAGGCCAATAGAGGCAGGAAGATAAGCAATTCCCAACCCAGACCCTGGAGAGTGGGGCGGTGGGCAAGAAGGCCGGCCAAGCCGCCCAAGCTGCGGGCGTAGTAGTCCGTGGGCACCAGCTGCACCGGCGAAAGCCAGGTATTGCCCGACCAGG
>CAZDRW010000157.1:0-7429 GCA_964507555.1 uncultured Desulfarculaceae bacterium | reverse complement strand
CTGATCTCGGCCAACGACCGCCTGGCCCCCGGCCCCTTTACCATGGCCTTTAGCCAAGGCACCTGGGCGCGCCAGCCTTTCGCGGATTTGGGCGACCTCCTGCCGCCCCAGGGATTGGAGATGATCCTAAAAGTCCTGGAGGAGCTGGGTGGCAGCGCCCAACTGGCCCAATTGCAAAAGCACCTGGCCCGCAACCTGCCGCCACAGATGTGTGAGCACCTGGTTTTACATGGCCTGAAATACGGAGTGCTGGCCCTGGCTGGCTAGAGGCCCACGCCACACCAAAACAAAAAATGCCCCGGCCCCATGGGGCCGGGGCGCTGGCTTATGGGCCGCTTACTTGGCCTTTTCAAAATGGGCCATGAGCTCGGCGCCCTTGCGGCAGAACATTTTGGTGGGTTTGTCGCCAGCGAAGTTGCCGTTAGCGGTCCAATGGGTGAATTTCCAGCCCGGGGCCGGCATGGCCTTGCAGGTAAACACTTTACCCACCTGGCACCACACCGACTGGCACCCGCCCGCGGTGTTGCAGTCGCCACACTGAACCACGCCCATGCCCTCGGTGCCCACCATGAAGCGCACAATAATGAAGCGCGCGCCGCCCTTATCGGTCTCTTGTTTCTCGTTGGGATCATCACCAGCCATGGCCGCTAGCGGCAACGCCAGCATAAACGCCAAACCCCAAACCATAAACTTGCTTGTACGCATTCATCACCCCCCTTTTCCTTTGGACGGTTCATTCCGTCTTCTCAAAACACGGCGGCGGTAAAACCTATCGGCTCATCTCGCCGGCCCAAGCGCCGCCGTTTGCCAAAAATGTTTCCCTGCCAGGCTGACGCCGGGCCAGGCTTTAGAAGGGGCTTAGCATGGCCCCTGTTATGTTCTTGCATACAGGAAGGGGTGGCTGGTTAATTTCATAATAGCACAAGTCCTTAACATAGTATTTTCTGCGATCGGGCCAGTCATGATACAAAAAGATGAATCTGCGCAAACTAGAATCCGGCCTCAGCGGCCCTCAGCAACCGGGAGTAGGCTCATGTCACTTGCCTTCAAGACCACCACCCGCAATTTCGCCTTTTTGGACCCCTTCAGCAACTTCCAGCGCAAGGACCTCAAGATCGAGGTGCGGCGCGACCCTTTGAGCGGGGACGTTGCCCGCATCCTGGAGTTTCGCGCCCGCGACCTGGGCCCCATTGACCACAGCCACTTTTTGGAGCGCCAGGCGGGGCTCAAGTGCCCCTTCTGCCCGGAAAACATAGACCAAATGGCGTCCCGCTTTCTGCCGGAACAGGTCCCGCAAGGCCACCTGAGGCGGGGCGAGGCCGTGCTGTTTCCCAACGCCTTCCCTTATGAAACCATGAACTCGGTGCTGGTTCTGACCAAGGAGCACTTCCTGGAGCCGGGCCAATTCACCACCGCCATTCTGGCCAACGGCTTCATGCTGGCCCGGGAAGCGTTCAAAAAGCTGGCGGGGGGCATGTCCTACGCCTCGGTGAATTGGAACTACATGATGCCCGCCGGCGCCGGCATCATCCATCCCCACTTTCAGCTGGCCGCGGGCCTACGCCCCACCAGATATCAGGACGCGCTACGCCGCAAGGCCAAGGCCTATAAACGCAGGCATCCCCAGTCCGATCTGGCCGCAGGTTACCTGGAGCATGAACGCAAGGACGGCTCACGCTGGCTGGGCCAGCTGGGTCCGGCCGGCTGGGCTGCCACCTTTGCGCCCCGGGCCATCTACGACATCGTGGCCTTGGTGCCGGGGGATCGCGGGCTCTGCGACCTCAAGCCCGCCCAGGTGGCGAAGCTGGCCCAAGGCCTGGTGGCGGTGCTGGGCTATTTCCAGGACAAGGGCGTCAGTTCCTACAACATGGCCCTGCACACGCCCCTCCAGCCCGGCACTGGCATGCCACTCATGCTACGTCTGGTGAGCCGCATCGAGATCCCCCCCCTCGGGGTGGATGAAATCAATTATTTCGAGAAGCTGCACGACGAAATGCTCACCTTTGTGCGGCCAGAGAGAGTGGCCGCCGAAATTAGGCCCTACTGGCCCAGAAAAGGCCGTCCCCGGGAGTAGGCCAAAGGACCTAACCAGTTAAAAAAACTGAAAACCCTTGACTTTTCCGCCCGATCATATAAGAATAGCGGCCAAGGAGCCCCTCTACCCAAAACCTGGGGGAGCACAATCATGGATAGCGAAGATATCCGTCAAAAAGAATTCAACCGCCGTTTCAGGGGCTATGATCCCCTGGAGGTTCATACCTATCTGGATCAGGTGGCCGAGCGCCTGGCTTCTTTAGGCAAAGAGAGCCAAGACCTGCGCAAGCAGGCCACCGAACTGGCCAGGGAACTCAAGGAATACCGCCAGCGCGAGCAATCCCTGGAAGCCACCCTGGCCCAGACCCGCGAGGTAGCTGCGGATATCAAGATCAACGCCGAGCGCGAAGGTCAGCTCCTGGTGGCCGAAGCCGAGCTACAGGCCGAGAAGATCCTGGGACAGGCCCACAACCGCTTGGCTCAAATCCACGACGATATCTCCGAACTCAAGCGCCAGCGGGCCCAGTTCGAAGTTCGCCTGCGCTCTCTGGTTGAAGCCCATCTCAAGCTTCTGGACGTGGAAACCGAGCGCGACCGCGATCTGGCCGAGTTGGAAGACAAGATCAAGATACTGCGCGCACCCTCGTCATAGACCTCACCCTTGCTGAATATTAGGCAAGAAAAAAGCGGAGCCAGCTTCGCGGTCAAGGTCGCGCCCCGCGCATCCCAGAACAAAATCGCCGAAGTTGCTGATGGCGCCCTCAAGGTGCGGCTTACGGCTCCGCCGGTGGAAGGCGCGGCCAACGAGGCCCTGGTCAAGCTTCTGGCCAAAGCCCTAGGCCTGGCCAAAAGCAGGGTGAAGGTGGTCCAAGGCCATAAATCGCGCGACAAACGTCTCTTGATCGAGGGCCTGGAACCGGAGGAAATCGCCCGCCGCCTGAGTCTCTGAACCTCTTCCGCCATCCCTTCCCTTGCCTTGCGCCTTCCGGGGCCGTGGTGTAGTTTGGCAGCCACAGGCTATTCACTATTTTCAAGCAGGAGCCGCCCCATGTCCGAGCAGCCAGGCTCAAAATGGAATTCCAAGCAGTACGAAGAGAATGCAGCTTACGTGGTTGAAATGGCCGGCGAGGTACTGGAATGGCTTTCTCCCCGGCCTGGCCAGCGCATCTTGGACCTGGGCTGCGGCGACGGCCGGCTCACCCTGGCATTGCTCAAGGCCGGAGCCCAGGTGTTGGCGGTGGACGGCTCCCTGGAAATGGTGGCCGCCGCCAGGGAGCGGGGCTTGGACGCCCGGGCCATGCAGGGCCAAGCCTTGGAATTCGACCTTGAGTTTGACGCGGTTTTTTCCAACGCGGCCCTGCATTGGATGCATCCTCAGCAAGCGATGCTGGCCGGCGTGGCCCGAGCCCTTAAGCCCGGCGGGCGTTTTGTGGCCCAGATGGGCGGGCACGGCTGCGCGGCCCCGCTTATCGTGGCCTTGTCCGCAGTGCTGGAAGCAAGAGGTGTGGACGCTAATCAAGCCATGCCTTGGTTTTTTCCCACGGCCGATGAGTATCGCGGGTTATTGGAGGCGAACGGCTTTGCGGTGGGGCGCATAGAATTGGTTCCTAACCCCACCCGGCTGCCCACCGGCATAGAGGGCTGGATGGACACCTTTGCCCATCATTTTTTGGACTTGCTGCCGCCCCAAGAGCGCCCAGCCGCCCGCGACCAAGCCATTTCTTTTTTAAAACCGGCGATCAGAGACCGGGAAGGCAACTGGACCGTGGACTTTGTGGGCCTGCGTTTCGAGGCAGTGCGGGAAACCAATGGGGGCTAAGCCTCTGCGCCGGGCGGGCGGGCTCTGGGCCGGGCTGATGATCCTTTTGGCGCTGCTGGCCACGCCAACCTTGGCCACCCCCAGGCAGTCGTCTCTGCCCGGCCTGGTGGTGGTGGCGCCCAGCCTGGAGCTTTCCCACGACGTGCGCAGCATCTTCCGCCAAATTGCGCCGCGGCTGGCCCAACTCACCGGCGGACATCCCGCTCACATCAAAGTGGAAGTGGCCCAGGACCGGGAAGCCTTCAACCGCCGGGCCAAGGAATTAGGCGGCCCTCTCTGGGCGGCCGGCCTGGCGGTGCCGGGCCAAGGGCTGATCCTTTTGCGTTCGCCCAAAGAACTCACCCAGCCCGGCGATTTCCGGCCCTTGTTGATTCACGAACTCACCCATCTCTACCTGGCCCGGCAGTTGAAAGGCCGCCAAGCTCCCCTTTGGCTGGAGGAGGGGTTGGCCATGTACGCTGCCGGCGAAGGCGGCCTGAGCTTGGCCAGCGCCATGACCAGGGGGGTTCTATCTGAGAAGATTAAACCTTTTGCTGCGCTGGAAATCCGTTTCCCCTCCGGGGCCGACGAGGCTGGCCTGGCTTATGCCCAGTCTTTCTACATGGTTAGCCACCTATTGAACACCTATGGGCCAGAGGTCCTGCACCGGCTTTTGCGCGAGTTGGCGCTAGACCGGTCATTGACCGCGGCCCTGCACCAGGTGACGGGTCATAGCCTTTTACAGGTGGAGGCCGAGTTCAGGGAAACCATGATCAGCCGCTTCTCCTGGTTGGCGCTACTGTTCGCCGGCTCCACTCTGTGGGCCTTTATCGGCTTGACGGCCGGCATAGCGTTGGTATGGCGGCACCGGAAGCAGCGTCAGAAGCTAAAGCAACTGGATTTATTAGAGATAGATGGAAACCAAGATATGGAGCAAAAACGAATCTGGCCTCCACCGCCGGTACGCGGCGATGTCATGGGCCAGGCGGGGTTGCAAAGCCCATCAAGGCCGAAGCCATACCCAAAGACTCCGGGGCAAGACGCCAGTTAGGCGTTGTGCGAGCAGCCAAGGGCCTCCAGCGATTCATCCAAAAGCTGGAGATTCTGGTAGCGCTCCTTCGCTGCCGCGCATTCAATATTCAGGCTGCAGTGGGCCAGGCAGACTGAATCAGCCCGATCGAACTCGCCGAAGCAGTCGATACGGTCTTCCACGTCCTCCGGTTGCAGTCTATGCGCCAAGGTTATCCTCTCGGCTGGTGTTTGCGCCCCGGATTTCGGCCGGGACTCGTTGCTGGGTGCTCATGGTTGTAGGTATAGAGCTTATGGGCAACTTTTGCAAGCCCTAGCTCTAATTAATAAAAACCCTGCGATACTCCTTTATGTTCTGCAAGGCGATGCCGGCGCCCATGACCACCGAGGTCAGGGGATCATCGGCGATTATCACCTTGAGATTCAGTTCCTCATAGATCAATTGGTCCAGGCCCCGGATCAGGGCCCCTCCGCCGGCCAGTATCAAGCCGCGATCAGCCACGTCCGAAGCCAGCTCGGGCGGGGTCTTCTCAAAAGCCCGCCGCACACTTTCCACGATCACCCCCACCGGCTCGGCCATCGCCTCGCGCACCTCGTCATCGGTCAAGGTGATGGTGCGCGGCACGCCGTTCACCAGGTCCTTGCCGCTGACATCCATGGTCAGCGGCTCCCCGGTGGGATAGGCAGAGCCGATCGTGAGCTTGACATGCTCGGCGGTGTTTTCGCCGATCAGCATCTGATATTTTTTCTGCACCAGGCGCAGGATGGATTCGTTGGCCTCGTCGCCGGCCACCCGCACGCTCTCGGAATAAGCCGTGGCGAATAGGCTGATCACCGCCACCTCGGTGGTGCCGCCGCCGATGTCCACCACCATGGATCCCCGGGGTTCGTGGATGGGAAGCCCGGCCCCTATGGCCGCGGCCATAGGCTCTTCGATGAGATAGATGTCGCGGGCTCCGGCCTGTTCGGCGCTTTCGATCACCGCACGCTTCTCAACCTGGGTCACGCCGGTGGGCACCCCTATCAGAAGGCGTGGTTTGATGAGCCCTGCCGCAGTACGCACCTTGGTGATGAACTCGCGGATCATGATGCGGGTCAAATCAAAATCGGCGATCACGCCGTCCTTCAAGGGTCGGCTGGCCAGGATGGAGGGATTGGTGCGGCCCAGGTATTCCTTGGCCTTGTGGCCCACCGCAATCGGCTTGCCACTTTCGCGATTTATGGCCACCACCGATGGCTCGTTGAGCACGACTCCCTTGCCCTTGATATAAATCAAGGTATTGGCGGTTCCCAGGTCCATGGCCATATCCTTGCCAAATAGACCTAGAATCTTCCCAAAGACCATGCTCTTATGCCCTCCTGCCTATGTGCCGGCCATTGTTTCCAGGGGATTTAAACCGGCGCCAAGCCAAAATGTTCAACCGTGGCAGCCACCCGGTGTCCGGCCAGCTGCAAAGCCCGCTCCTCTTCCTCCTCCAAATGGCGCTCACTGCGCCCGGCAAAGGCCCAAACGCCCATCAAACGGCGCCAAGCTAAGAGGGGAACCCCCACGAATGCATTATATCCCCGCATAGGCTCGTCCGGCGAGATCAAGTATGATTTTCCTTTGAGCGGGCGCAAGCTGGAATGAGTCAATGGCCGCACCTCGCGGAATATCCAGCCCACCAAGCCCTGGCTCACCGGAAAGGCCCGCCCCCGCAGGGTGCTCAAGGAGGGCCCTTGCACCGCCTCCACCACATATTGCTTGCGGCCGGGCAGAAGCAGGCAGAAAAAACCCATGGAAAGGCCGGAGTAGCGCCGGGCGGCGTCCAAAACCTCGGCATAGAACTCGCGGGCATCGCTGAAAGCCATGGCCGCGTTCTCCACATCGTATAACAGGTCCAGAGTGCGTCCGTAGAGCGCCTCCCTGGTGCAGGTCTCCTGCTGCAGCACCAGATTGCCCAGGAAACGGGCGAAGTCGCGTACCACCTTTTTCTCGCGCTCCCCGAAGATCGAGCGCGCCTTGCTGTCGATCACCAGCACGCCCATCTCGCCCAAAGGCATCGCCAGAAAGGCCTTGATGCCCTCGTCCTCGCGATAGAGGCGGGTGGCGGTGGCGCTTTGCTGATAGCGGTCCACGTCCACCGGCACCTGGTGCTTGGCCACATAGCCCACCACGCCCTCGCCCACCTTGATGGGCTCGTCCGAGCGGAAGGAGCGGCTCAGGGTGTGCCAGGCCACGGCCCTTAAGGTGTCGGCTCCGCGGTCGCGCAGGAAAAGCGCGGCAGTGAAGGCTTCGGTCAAATCCGCCAACAGTTCCACGGCTTCGCGCAGGTCCCTGCGGGGTACCAGAAGCGGCGTTACCGGCGAACCGGCGCCGTTAACTGCAATCGCGGCAGAAATTGGCATATGATCTATCGTATGTGCGCTCCCCTTGGGCGCTAAAGAAACAGCCAGGAATCTGGCGCATTTTTCGGTGATAAGAAACGCATTGGCAGCACAAGCCCTTTTTCTCGCAATCATAGGTGCAAGAACAGTCTGCCAAGTTATGCTTAGTGTTTGGGCAGGCGTCCTTCATTTTGCTGATAT
>CAZDRW010000156.1:0-7431 GCA_964507555.1 uncultured Desulfarculaceae bacterium | reverse complement strand
TAATAAGCCATGTTCCCGGCAGCGTTCCATTATCTGATTTTGGAAGAAAAAAGGTGTCACCAGGATCAGAGGCCTGTCCTCTCCCGGGTCCTTATGTAAAAGTTCTTCCGGAGGCAGTACGTCATAGCCGAACAGCCGGCTGCCTTGCAGCTCAGGGCTGGAGTCCAAGAACCCTGCCGGCGTGAAGCCGCGGCGCTCTAAAAGACGGCATAGCCCCCGCCCTTGGGAGCCAGCGCCCCAGATATAAGCTTTCTTTTGGCCCAGCATGTGCCACACTTTTTGTTGCCCGGGCCCGGCATGATCCATGACTCGAACTCCCTTGACTAAACCGAATCCACGGAGGCTGCTACTTCCCGTACTGCCAGAGCCTCCTTGGCCGAGGCCTCTTCCAGGTACACACTGGTAAAGCGGTGCAGGGCGTGTTGGCGGCAAACCCCGCAGATACCGCTTTCCAGGCGCTTGGCTAAAATATCTTGAAGCGGAGTTTCCAGGAAATTATCGGCTATCACCGGCTGGAAATATGCTCCACAGCCCTTTACTTTCAAGTCCCAGGTGATGGGGAAACAGCGGTCTTCGGCGCAGGGCAAGTCTTTTTGGGCAGAGGCCTTGGCCAAGCCTTGGTCAATATCCATGACAAGGAGTTTCATGGTGTCTTTGGCCTGGGTGCTGAGTTCCCCGCCCTGGCAATATGTCAGGACATTGTCCAGGGGATAGAGATAGGCCCAGTTCGGACGGAATGCTATGCGCAACTCCCGGCATAACTTTTCCATGTTGTTGTAATCATCACCCAGGTTGTGACGATAAAGATGGTAATTGAGTTCCACATACATTTGCGGGTGGTATTTATCCCTGAGTTCCTTTAGCCGATAGAGGTTGGCCAAAAATACCTCCCAATTGCCGCCGGTGTGGGTCAGTTCATACGATGGCCCGAAACCGGAAGCCGACACCTTTAACCAGTCCGGCTTGGCCTGGATCACCCGCTCCAAGCCTTTTTTTACATTCAGGTTAGTGGAGATGGCGCAGAGCAATTTACGCTGCACGGTCATTTCGATAATGGCCCCGAGCTCTTTGTGCAAAAGGGGCTCGCCCCAGGTATAAAGCTGGACACTGCCCAAGAACGGCAACTCAGCCAATAATTTATCCAGTACTCGCCCATAGACTTCAGGAGTAATGAAACCTGGCTTTGGCTGTGGAGACATGTTGCCCCGAGGGCAAGACATGCATTTCAGGTTGCAGAGTCCGGCCACATCTACGCTTGGGTCCAAAGGCGAAAGCTCACGTGCAGAGATATAGTCTTTCCCGGAGCTGAGTCCAGCCCGGCGGCATTTGGCGCTGATCTCGTCTTCATAGTGGCCCGAAGCGATGATAATAAACGCTTGCACCCGCTGCTGGGAATTCTCCAGGAGTTTGGAGGGAGCCCACACCTCATATCCGCCGATCCCTTGGTCCTGAAAGCGGGAGCTGGAGTCCAGATAGGCCCGCAAGGCAATCCCATGGCGCTGCAAGGCCTTGGCCATGCCCTGGCCCACGATGGAAGCTCCCCATATAAATAGCTGCCGCCCGGCCAAGCGTTCTTTTAACTCACTGGGCGTTAGGCTGTTCAATTTATGGTTTTGTTGCGAAGCCATTCTCATAAGTCCTCTTAAGATGCCTCGGCGCTGGAAAAACCTTCGTGTTGGGTGTACGTACGGCAAAAACGATGCAATCCGTGTTTGCGGCAAGAAGTGCACAACACGTTCCCTTTGCGCTGGCGCATTATGGATTCCAGGGAGGTCTCCAGATAGTTGTCCGCCACCACGTTGCCCTCCCGCCGGAAATATAGTCCGCACTGCTTGACCGAAAGGTCCCAATCGATATTTATGGCATGCTCAAAATTGCAGGATAAATGCCGCTCAGACTTTGCCAAGGCCAGCGCTTCTTCCAGGGGGATTTTCAGCATGTCCAGCACTTCGATTGCTTGGGGGCTCAGGGGCTTGCCTGCCAGGTAGTCGGCAGGATTATCCAACGGCAGCAAGGCTGCCAGATGGGGCCGCATTATTATGCCCCGTTGCCCGCAAAAATCACGGCAAGCCTCAAAGTCGGCCAGGTTGTGGCGGTAAATGTGAAATGCCGCTTCTATGGGCATTTGGGGGCAGTACTGTTCCCGCAAAATGGCCAACCGCTCCATATTGGCTTTGACCAGTTGCCAATCGCCCTTGTTGTGGGTGCGTGCATAATTAGGTCCCCAGCCGGAAAGCGAGACCCGGAAATAACCGGGGCCTTCCCTAAGCAGCGGCTCAAGATCAGTTTTTAGGCTCAGGTTGCTGGACACGGCGCAGAGCACGCCTTTGGCGGCCGCCAGGCGGATCATATCCGGCAGCTGGGGATGCAAAAGCGGCTCACCCCAGTTATAAAGCTGCACAATGCCCAAGTAAGGCACTTCCAAAAGCAACTTATCAAGAACCTGGCCAAAGGTCTCCAGGGACATCAGACCAGTGGGCTGCTGCTCGGCTATATTGCCCAAGGGACAGGAGATGCAGCGCAGGTTGCATGCATTGCACACCACCACCTGATAGTCGTAGGGATACAATGCTTCATGGGAGATAAGGTCCCTGCCGGGCTGCAAACCTGCTTGCTGGCAGCGGGCAATGATTTCGTCCTTATGCTGAAAAGTGGCGTCAATAATGAACGGAGACGGTCCCGGTCCTGCAAGGACTTGACTGGCCCGCAGCACCGGGGCGCCATAGAGGCCATCTCCGAACAAACCGGCTCGGCGGTCAATAACGCCCGCCACCTCGAATCCCAGGCGACGCAAGGAAAAAAGTACGCCAATACCGGCCTGGGAAGCACCCCACAAAAAGAGGGGGCGCCCCTCGCTCAGCTCCCGCAAGCGATCGGGCGATATGGCGTTCGGGGATTGCATGGCAGCCCCAATCTATAGTGCCAGGCTTTGGCGCTCATGCACCAGCTCTTCGTCACCGTATACGATGTAGCAACGGTGAATTGCCTTTTCCTTGCAACGGCGGCAAAACAGGTTATTCTGCCGGGCCTGTTTTATTTCATTGAGCGGGGTGGAAAGAAAATCTCCGGGCACGAGTAGAAGCTTAGGGTCAAACCACTCCATGCACTGGCTGACTTTCAAATCCCAGGTGATCCACAGAAATCGCTCATAGCAGCAGGCTTGGTCCTTTTGCCGGCGGGCCAGTTCCATGGCCTCGGCTGCGGGCAGGGCTTGCAGCTCCATGGTCTGACGGGCTTGGGGACTCAAGGGGCGTCCATCAACCACCGCCTCGATGTTCTCCAGGGGGGCTAAGGCCGCATGGCGAAAACGAATGGTGAAACCCAACTCATCGCATATCGCCTGCATACGCTGGAAGTCTTCGCCGTTGTTATGTTTATAAATATGGTAGAAAACCTCCACCTGCATTTCGGGGTGAAATTCTTGCTGCCAGCGGCGCAGGTTGTACATGTTGTTCAGGAAAAGATCCCATTTGCCACCGGTGTGGGTTATTTCATAGTTCTTGCCGCAACCGGAAGTTGACACCCGGAACCAAGTGGGCTTGGCCTTTATCACATCAGAGAAGTCTTTTTTTATGTTGAGGTTGCTGGAGAGTGCGGCATGCACTGACATGTCATTGCAAATACTTATAATTTCGGCCAATTCAGGGTTCAAGAGGGGCTCACCCCAGTTATAGAGGCTCACAGCACCCACAAAGGGGTCTTCGCGCAACACCTTGGAGAGCACTTTGCCGAAGGTTTCGGAGCTCATAAACCCGGCTTTAGGCTGAGGCTGGTAGTTACCTCTGGGGCAGGAAATGCAACGCAGATTGCAGGCCCCGGACACGTCGACCTGGTAATCGAAATGCTGGATCTCCGTGAAAGCTATGAAATCCTCAGGGCTGGAAAGGCCAGCCTCCTCGCAAGTCTTGGAGATTTCGTCAGTGAAAAATGAAGATGTAATAATGATATAAGGCTTGGGTTCGGTCTGGGGGAGTACTTCCTGTGGAGAATATACCCGATAGCCGATGAGCTGTTTACCTTTCAAGGATATGCTGGAGTCAATAAACCCTTTGGGCTTATATCCCAGGCGCTCCAGCACCCGGCACATGCTCAGGCCGTCCTGGCGCGCGCCCCACAAATAAAGATCGCGGCCCCGAAATCGGGAAACCACGGTGTTTAAGTAATCGTCATGGTAGCCGGGCATCTCCATACTCCTCATCAAAAGCAGCAAGAGCCTGTTTCATGCGTGCGGCATCGCCCCAAAAAGCCATGGGTTCATGCGCAACATAGGGCATGGCGCCCAGATCCAGTTCAATTTTCACCCCCAGGCGAGACAAATGCTCCTCAACCAGACGCCGCACGGATATGGGCTGGCCGGCGCAGATGTTGATGGCTCCCTGGTAGCGGCTCTGCAAGGCGGTCCGGCAAAGTCGGCTGGCGGCCTCGCTAACCGGCAAATAGTCCCGCAGCTGTTCGCCCCTGGACATTGCGAAGCTGGAATCACCTCTTTTAACGGCCGCTTCCAGCAAAGGGAGCAGAGACGCCGCCGGCTGGCCGAGGCCATACATGAAAAACAGACGCAGCCAGGTGAGCCCGAAATCGTACTCTTTGCGCAATGCGGTCAAAAAACGATGCAAGCAATCCTTTGCCAGGCCGTAAGCCGTGACCGGCCGGGTTGGGGCATCTTCGGCCAGGGAACCCTCATGCAGGCCATACTCATAGCAGGTGCCGGCTACTGCCAGGCGGGGTACCCCAGCTTGGATCATCTCTTTTAAGAACCAGTAATTGGCCATCAAGTTTTTTTCCAAGTGGAACGTCTGGTTGTAATTGGGCAATCCCTGCCAGGCCAGATGGATAACCAAGTCCGGCTTCTGCGTCAGCTTCTGCCAGGGAAAACCCGCCTGCTCTAAGTCGTGAACAATATAAGGCGTTCCCAAGGCTTTCAGCCGATCTTCACTTCTACCCATGCAAATCACTTGCCAACCAGACAGATGATGCAAACATGCCAGCACATGGGGCCCAATGAAACCTGACGCCCCTGTCAACAAGATTGTTTTCATGCTTAATAATCCGGTAAGTTTGGGTCGTTATCGGAAATAACCGGAGGGGGCTCCTCGGGCCATTGTATGGCGAATTTGGGGTCGTTCCGGCGGACCCCGCGTGAAGGCTTGGAATCATAGGCAGAATCTACCAGGCAAAAAACGTCACAATTTTGACAAAGCGTCTGGAATCCCTGGGCGCACCCCTTGGCAATGAAAAGGGCCAAGCCATTTTTCCCCGTCAACTCAGTTGCATAACATTTGCCGAAATTGGGAGAGCGAGGCCTTAGATCCAGGGCCACGTCATAGATGCCGCCCCGTAACGCCAACGGGGTGGCAAAAGATTCCATGAAGCCTAGACCTCCTGCCCGCGGCACATGTTTTGGTAGCGGGCAATTTGTTCCAAGGAATAGGCGGTCAAATCTTCTTGGCCCATATACCAGGCCCGGTACCATTGCAGAGTCCATTCTATGGATGTCTTGAGGTTGATAAGCGGCGCCCAGGCAAGTTCGCTCAACGCCCGGGAGCAGTCCAGGGTCAACAGAGCAGCTTCATGGGGACCGGGGCTTGCCGCCGTCTCCCAGGAGGCATCGCCACCCCAGATTTCCACCCCCATATCGGCCAGGGTTTCCACCGGCTGCATTGATTGACCATCGGGTCCGAAATTCCAGCCGCCGGAGACGCCGGCGTCACCGTTATAGAGCCCTTTGGCCAGGCGCAGATAACCGCGCAGGGGCTCCAAAACATGCTGCCAGGGCCTTACCGCCTGGGGGTTGCGGACTTGCAAAACCTGCTTGTCCGCGAAAGCCCGGATCATATCCGGCACCAAACGGTTTGGAGCCCAATCTCCACCGCCTATAATATTTCCGGCCCGAGCCGTTGCCAGCCCCACGTTTGAGCCCTCAAAAAAGGAGCGGGCATAGGCAGAGCTGGCCAACTCGGCGCATCCCTTACTGCAGGAATAGGGGTCCCGTCCACCCATAGGGTCCCCTTCACAATAATCATGGGATTGCTCGCAATTTTCATAGCATTTGTCGCTTGTTATCACCACCGCCGCTTTAAGCGAAGGGGTGCGGCGCACAGCCTCCAGAAAATGTACCGTGCCCATCAGGTTGGTGGCAAAGGTGTACACAGGGTCCTGATACGAGGCCAACACCAGGGGCTGGGCCGCCAAATGAAAAGCTATCTCGGGCCGGGCGTTAGCCATGGTCTGATACAGGGAGGCGGCGTCTCGAACATCGCCGATAATGGAATCCATACCTCGGGCGACCCCGGCCAAATCAAAAAGGCTAGGACTGGTTGGCGGCTCCAGTGCGTAGCCAGATACCCGTGCACCCAGGGATTTGAGCCAAAGGCAAAGCCAACTACCTTTAAAACCGGTGTGCCCGGTAATAAAGACCTTCTTTTGGTCCCAGAAATCCGGCTCTATTCCCAGATTTTCCATGCAGCCTTGCCGCTATTCCACAGTTCTTCCAGGATTTGTTTGTCGCGAATGGCATCCATGCAGCGCCAGAAACCGCGATGCTTATGGGCCATTAATTGGCCGTTTTGGGACAAGTTGAACAAGGGGACTTCCTCCAGCATCTTTTTGTCGGCGTCTAAAGGAAGGTAGTCGAACACCTCATGCTTAAAAACAAAAAAACCGCCGTTGATCCAGCCAACATCTCCCTTAGGTTTTTCTTGAAAATCATTAACTTGATTTGCTTCATCCAGCCCCAAAAGACCAAATCGCCCCTCTGGTTGAACTGTGGTTACGGTTGCTATTCGGCCGTGGTCCCGGTGGAACTTGAGCAGCTTCTTTAAATCTACATCGGCTACGCCGTCGCCGTAGGTGAGAAAAAAGTCTTTTTGGTCCTCCAGAAAAGGCATCACCCGCTTTAACCGGCCGGCCGTGCCGGTATTGAGCCCGGTTTCCACAAGAGTAATCTTAAACTTTTCTTGGCCGGTCTGATGTACCTCCACGGAGTTGTCCGCCAGGTCCACAGTCAAGTCGGAGCAATAATGATAGTAGTTCAGGAAATAGTCTTTGATCATATGGCTCTTATATCCCAGGCATATGATGAAATCCCCGAATCCTTGGCTTTCAAAAATTTTTATTATATGCCAGAGGATGGGGCGATCTCCGATCTCGATCATGGGCTTGGGTTTAAAATACGATTCCTCGGAAATGCGGGTTCCCAAACCACCTGCTAAAATGACAACTTTCATCATTAGCTTCCTCTAAGGTATCCAACATCCTAGCCAAATTCTCAGTCAAATTAAAAGGTAAGTACCGTTCCCGGTTATTTGGTCACAAGTGTGGCATTAAGCCTTCTTCTCGGTCAAGTATGGACTCCAGCGGTTTAGCTCACCAAATCCAGTTTGAGCCGGCCGCCGGTAAAGGAGAAAGTCGGCGTCCGCTGATAATGGCGGG